>CAZNQT010000271.1:0-6763 GCA_964574885.1 uncultured Pirellulales bacterium | reverse complement strand
TTACTATACAGCCGAAGTCCTGCCTCAGGATTTCCCCCGAACCCTCGAAATTTTCAGCGAAATTGTCTTAGAACCCAATTTCCCTCAGGTAGAACTCGATAAACTCAAACCTCAGATCATAGCGGACATTGAACAGGGGGAAAATTCCTGGTCCGTCCAGGCCCGGCGATTTTTCCGCTCAAAATTTTATACCGGAAGTCCCTATCGTCGCGATCCTCTGGGTACGCCCAAAACGGTCTCCGCCTTGACGAGACCGCAAATCCTGGAATTTCATAAGGCCATGGTCGTCGGTTCTCGTGCGGTGTTGGCGGTCTTTGGCGATATGGATGTAGCCGTCGCTGAAAATCTCATTCGTCAGCGCTTTGCCGCCATGCCCAAAGCCGAACCGCTTGCTTTGGATAAAATCAGCATAGACGATCCCCCTAAAACCGCTCGTCAGTTTATCCAAAAAACCGACCGAACCGGCGCCACCGTCTATGTAGGATTTCCCGGGGTAAAATTTACGGATATTCAAGAACGTGATTCTTTGGCGGTTCTGGAGAAAATCGTTGGCAGTACCACGAGCCCGGATTGGCTTTTTGGTAAATTACGAGGGGCGCAATTAGTCTATTCCGCCGCCGGGTACAATTTCCCGGGTATCCTGCCCGGATATTTTGCCGCCTATGCCCAGTGTGAACCGGCTAAAGCGCCTCAGGTTCTGCAAATGATACAGCAGTTGTTAGAAAAGGCGGCCAAGGAACCTTTTAAAGAGGAAGAAATCAATCGCGCGAAACGCAGCCTGGTCAACGACGACGCTATCGCCCGACAAACCATTGCTCAGGCCGCCGCGACCGCCGCCCTGGATGAACTATACGGGCTGGGTTTCGATTGGTCGAAAGGGTACGCCGACCGCATTAGGGCCATTGGTTTGAAAGAGGTCCAGGCCGTTGCCAAAAAGATTCTTTCGACGCCTGCTACCGTTACGATCATTACATCCCAACCTGAAAAATTTACCAAATCGCCCGCCAAATAATCTCCTTGTTCTGAATGTAATTTATACTTACTTGGGCAATAGGATTAAAGTAAAGGGGCTCGTACATGAAACCACGCATCGGCATCGGCATGAATTATCGGACCGCGGAGAAGGGAACGGAGTACGCCTATCTTAATCATCACTATTTCGATGTTCTCGCCGATCTGGGAGCTATGCCGATACCTATCATTCCCACCGAGGATGTGATCCTGCTTGATGCAATCATAAAAGAACTGGATGGCGTGCTCTTTACGGGTGGATTGGATATCGATCCGAGTTTGTGGGACCAGGATCTGCACGAGGAAACACGGCTGTTGCATCCCCGTCGCCAGCGCTTCGATTTGTTGCTCTATGAACAGGTGCAAAAGCACCGCTTGCCGATTATGGGAATCTGCCTGGGAATCCAAATCATCAATGTCGCTCACGGAGGCAGCCTGCATCAATATCTACCCGACGTCAACGACGAGGTCGATCACGGCGACGAGGAGCATACGACCACCCATACCGTTACCCTCGAACCGAAAAGTCAAATCCACGATTGGCTCCGTATCGAAGAAATACCCGTCCCCAGTTGTCATCAGCAGGGGATCGACCGTCTCGGCAAAGGACTCGTCGCCGTTGGTAGGACTGAGGATGGACTCGTCGAGGCTATTGAGCGACCGAAATATCCCTTCCTGCTGGCCCTGCAGTGGCATATCGAACGCGATATGACGCAGCCTCACAGCCGTATCATTCTGGACCGTTTCCTGCAAGCCGCGGGAAGTCGCAATCCCTAACCTCGCTTTTTCCTCCTTATGGATAAGTGAAACTTATCGGTTGAATTGCCGCATATCCTCCGTCATAATAGCAATGACAAATAAGTAACATAGGGTGACCTTTATTATTTCGCACTTAGGTAGGGGCGACCCCACGTGGTCGCCCGGAAAACAAGATTTTGGGTAGGCATACTCGCTTGGCGGAGCCCCTCATCGTTTTGAAAATTTGTATTTGAGTAATTTGATATTGTTTCGGATTTAGGATTTCGTGTTTAGGATTTACCGGTTTAACCGGGGTAGGAGGTTGTCACCATGGCGGCAAGAAGAGTAATGTTATGTCTCGTTCTCAGTTTCTTACTTTCCTGCGATTCGTCAAAAAAGCAAGCTGACCGGTCGAAACCGGAACCCAATCAGTCGGTAAAGCTGAAAATCTCCGCCGATATGCCGCCGGGCGAAGTCAGTCTGTTCGACGGTAAAAACCTGGGCCTCTGGAAGATTACGGATTTCGGAGGCCAGGGCAAGGTCTATGCTAAAGACAATACTCTCATCCTCGAAATGGGGAACGATATGACCGGCGTCACCTGGTCCGGACCCGTTCTGACGATGAATTACGAAATCAATCTCGACGCGATGCGACTGGACGGCAATGATTTCTTCTGCGGGCTGACCTTTCCCGTGGAAAAGAACTGCGTCAGTTTTGTCGTCGGCGGCTGGGGCGGCTACGTCTGCGGCATCTCCTGCGTCAATTATTACGATGCCTCCGAAAACGAAACCTCCAGAGCCGGGGAGTTTGAATCCAACAAATGGTATCACATCCGCGTCCGCGTCACGCCCGGTAAAATCCAATGTTGGATCGACGACGAGCAGTATGTCGATCTGGATACCCAGGACAAAAAACTCGACGTCCGTCTGGAAATGGAAGATTCCAAACCCCTCGGTTACGCCACCTGGCGCACCGCCGCCGCCGTCAAAAACATTTTCCTGACCAAACTACCGGATGAACTATAATGATTCGTAATGTCATTCCCGCGAAAGCGGGAATCCAGTAGGGTAGGCTGTGCCTGCCATAATGAATCGGTAATCTGTTTCTACTATTTAATATTAGTCGGTATGGCATACCCTGCGAATCGGGATGAAAATGGTTATTGCCTTTTTCCCAAACCGTTGATGAGACCGCTTATCATCTTGGCAACGACCTCCAACTCCGCACGCAACCTGTTATTCGTGTCGTCATTTAATAATTTTTTTTGTCGTCCTACTTCCGGTAAAGGAACACATTCTTGAACAGATCCCCTGGCCATGATGAAGAAATGCTTTCTGTCCGCCTTGGTAAACCTGCCGTTTCCTTCTGCGAGATTGGTGGCAATGGATAAAGCTGCTCGATTCAACTGGTCAGTGAGAAAATAGTAACCACGTGGAAAAGATTCTGTTAACGAGGCTACTTCTGCTGCCAAAGTCACTGCTTTTTGATACACCTCAAGATTTTCGAACATGAATGGTATGTGAAATATCCCATTTGAACAGTAGAGTAGTTGAGCAGGAGACCGCAGGAGAGCACACTATCCGTCTTCCAATGTCACTCTTCTTTCACCTGTTCACCTGCTCTCCTGCTCTATTTTTTCGCCATCGGCGAAAAAATCGGGGAGACAGGATTTGAACCTGCGACCTCTGCGTCCCGAACGCAGCGCTCTAGCCAAGCTGAGCTACTCCCCGTAATGATTACGGTAAACCACGATTCTACAATCTTCGCCGGCTCTTGCCAAGACTTTTATTTATCGGAAAAATAGGCTGGATAGCAAGTTAAACCGTTTTTACCGGAGTTCTAGTGCAGTATGCAGGAATAAGGAGGTGGCTTAAGACGTACCCCTTCGAGTGAGATTATCGGTGCTAAATCAAGCGGGCCAATTCCGTGGCTAATCCTTGGATGCCGGTAGGGCCATGGCAATATGTTTTTGTTTCTGTTTCGCTTTATTTTCCTCTACCTGCTTCTCTCGTGCCTCCCGCTCCTGCTGCATATTGAATGCCTTGACCAATTGGGCTCGATTCCCGGCCAGGCACACCAGTAAAACCAACGCACCGCCTGCCGCAGCGGATAAGCCCATCAACACGATCAGCAGTTCCATCGAAGACAATATTCAACCCTTTCCTATACTTTTCACCCGATGCGGAAGATTCCTGTCTGGTTTTTCAGGAGAAGTTCTCTGCCAAACCGATGCTTATATCGGCAAATAAAATGAAAAAAATTGAATTACGTTTCGACCGGTTCGTAGCGTAAAATAGAGTTTTAGAAAAATAATTTATTCGGACCTTCTCGTGGTTGTTAATACTACTGAGAATCAGGAAATTGCTGCCCCCGGTGGTAATTTTTCGTTATTCGGATTTCGTCATTGATTCGACATCCGGATTTCGTCATTTGTCATTGAATTGCTGGTTGGCATGCCTACACGATGTTTAGACATGCTGGATATACTAGTTGCGGTGGAGAGAATTATGAATTTTGACATCACTCCGAAAAAGCAGGCGGAACTTGAAGCCCGAATGGCAAAACTAGGTTTGCGAGAAGAGGACCTGCAGGAGAAATATATTCGTTCCTCCGGACCCGGTGGCCAGAAGGTCAATAAGACCGCCAGTTGCGTCTATCTAAAGCATCTCCCTACCGGACGGGAAGTTAAAATGCAGCGCGAACGCTCCCAACCGTTAAATCGCTATTATGCCCGCAAACGTTTGTGCGAACTGCTCGAAGAAAAGACCTTAGGTCCCCAAAGTCCCGCTGCCCTTAAAGCACAAAAAATTCGCAAACAAAAACAACGACGCCAACGCCGCGCCCGCAAAAAACGAACCGACATCTAAGCAGAAACGCATGGATCATCATAGAGGCCTGTACCTCTGCCGCCCTCGGCGGAGAAAGCTGAAACCTGTAACTCGAAACCCGAAACCAGACCTGTAGCCCCCGCTGTCAACCAGGGGACGAATACCAATTTCTGGTAGGGTGGACCTGTGGCCCACGCGGGTATTCGGTAGGGCGAGCCATGGTTCCCGCTGCGAAGCGATTGCGAAGCAGAGCCAGTCATTCATTGCTATATAGAAAAATATAGATTAGACTTCATTTTAATAAGGAGTATATAAAGGAGCAGATCATGACGGAGTCCGATTTGTCAGCAGCAGGCGGTGAAATTTCTCCAGAAGTGTTGAAGAAGGCCTGCAAAGCATTTAAAAAACGGTTGAAATTGGCACAACTGGACGATTCGTCCACGGCCGGCGGCGCCTTAAGCAGCGGCAGCAAAGGTTTGTCTGCTGTCAGCCCGCCGGATACGTATCCCCCGGCCGTCTGGGACGAACTGGTCCGCCAGGGCAAACTTAAAGACGCCGGCTACGGCCTCTACGAATTACCCCGGAAATCATAAATCAAGCCCAAAAGCCCTGCCGCCAACAGGAAGATTTAACCGGAAACCTGGAACCGTTTACTTCTTCTCTAACTGAATATCGACCTTCACACCTTGGGTAAGAGTATTCAAGACCGGTGAATATTCCGTAAGTCGCTTCATCGACTTCCAGGGTAAACGGTTTCTTATGTTCATTTCCCTTTAAGGAAAATAATTACGAAGATCGTATAATATCTTCCAGTCGTTGTCGTTGTGCCTCGGTCAGACCGGGCAGGGATTCCTCCAGGATTTGAGATGTCTCATGGGAATCCCGTAGGAGTTTTCGGAGAAAGTGAAGCTGACGTCGATAACGTCGGCAGGAACGGCAGATCCACAGATGAAAACGTAATGCGGCTCGCTGCGTAAAATTTAAAGGGATTTCCTGACTCTCGGAGAGCAGCCGGGAGGCCTGATCGCAGGTGAGGGTCAATAACATTGTCAGGGCCGATAAAATTCTCATAAAGTTCTTTTATTCCTCATCGACGAACCAATTCAATTCCAAACATCGGCGTAATTGCAGTCTGGCTCGATGTAACCGTACCCATAAATTAGTCTCGCTGATCTCTAAAACCTTGCAGATTTCTTCGGTTTTGTTCTCTTGTAGTTCCCGTAGCACAAAGGCATGGGCGACCACCTCCGACAGCTCCTCTAGGCAACGCAGGAAAACGGCCCAGAATTCCCGGTTTTCGCTGAGTTGTTGCGGGTCCGTTTTCCACTCGGCAGGCGCGACTTTCCAATGCCCCTTTGCATCGAAAAATTCCTGATTGGTTTCTTCTTCTAAGGCGGTCGATTCCGAGGGCTGTTCGCGCGCGATGTGTCGGTAATGATCCAGAATCTTATGGCGTAATATCCCCACCAGCCAGGTGCGAACCGATGATTTCCGGTTAAACTGATGGCGACCGCGCAAGGCCGCCAGAAAAGTCTCCTGAACCAAATCCTCCGCTACGTCCGCTCGTTGCACTCGTAACAAGGCGTATCGAAACAGGATATCCGCATGTTCTGCAACCCAGCGATCCGGGTGGAGCGAATCGTGTTCAGAATTTCCCTTGGCTCGATTCATGTTGTCTTTCGATGGTTTTTCTTCTTTGAGTTTATCTCCTTTTCATTGTAGGGATTCTTGGATATGGGCTCAAGGAAATATAGATCGCTCCGGTCAATTTTGACCGAATTGGTAGAGGAGAAAAGGGAAATAGGATCACCGGTGAATTGGAAAACGTACCTTCTCAGGTCGTGGCGGGCGGGTGATAGAGAGTACATAAGGTCATGTCGTCCAGCGGTGCTTTTTGGCCTCGATATTGATGCAAAGCGTTTCGGATTTCCTGGTTCAAGGATTTCGGATCGTCCCGTGGTAACGTTTCCAGCAGTCTCAGCAGACCCGCCTCTCCGATTTCCTCCCCGTCGGAATCGACGCTTTCCAGGACCGGATCGCTGTATAGGATGAGCCAGTCTTCCTCTTCCCAGGGTAATTCCATTTGGGTATAGGGTGTATGCTCGATCACTCCCAGGGGCAAATTAGCGGCGGGAACGGTACGTAGCGCTACTTCCTCTGTGACGGGAATCCACCGTCGTTGTTC
>CAZNQT010000270.1:0-6763 GCA_964574885.1 uncultured Pirellulales bacterium | reverse complement strand
TTCGCGGGCAGATCGACAACACGACGAGCGATTACGACCTTGAGAAGCTCCAGGAGCGTCTGGCGAAGCTGACGGGGGGCGTGGCGGTAGTTCGCGCGGGGGCGGCGACGGAAACGGCGATGAAAGAGCGTAAGGATCTGCTGGAAGATGCCCTGCACGCGACGAAGGCGGCGGTGGAAGAAGGCGTGATCCCGGGCGGAGGGGTGGTATTCCTGCGGGCGATCGACGCGGTCAAGAAGGTCCAGAAAGATGCCGATGGAGATGAAAAGCTGGGCTTTGATATTATCGCCAAGGCATTGACGTTTCCGACGCGGCAGATCGTGGATAACAGCGGCGAAGACGGCGGTATGGTCGTGATGGAACTGCTGGAGAAGAAGGGCTCGCAAGGGTACGATGCCGGCAAAGGCAACTATGTCGATATGATCGAAGCAGGCATCATCGACCCGGCAAAGGTGGCGCGGACGGCGCTGCAGAACGCGGCCAGCGTCGCAGGCATCATGCTGACCACGAACGTCATCGTTTCCGACTTGAAGGATGACGAGGAGCCAGTGGCAGGAGCAGTAAGTTAAAAGACAAAGCACTAAACTCTAAACCCTAAATTCTAAACAATAACGAAATTCAAATGTTCAAATGTCTCAAAACGGCGATGTTTCGATCATTTGAATTTCGGTCATTTGGATTTGTTTAGGATTTAGATATCAGGATTTAGGATTTATCAGGGACTAATGGTACGTATGACGTCGAGTAAGCGAGATTATTACGAGGTGCTGGGCGTAGGGAAAAACGCCAGCGCCGAGGATATCAAGCGTTCCTATCGGCGGATGGCGATCAAGTACCATCCGGATAAGAATCCGGATAATAAAGAAGCGGAGCAGAAGTTCAAGGAATGCGCCGAGGCGTACGAGGTGCTGAACGATCCGGAGAAGCGGCAACGGTACGATCAGTTCGGTCACGAAGGATTGCGCGGGGCGGGGATGCACGATTTTTCGCGGATGGGCTTCGACGACATTTTCAGTATGTTCGATGACATTTTCGGCGGTGGGATCTTCGGGGGCCGCCGCGGGGGTCGGCGGGGCGTGCGGGCGTCGCGGGGGTACGACATTGAAACGCAGATCGAGTTAACGTTACAGGAAGTGTTGACCGGAGTGGAGAAAGGGATCACGTTCAAGCGGCGTGATTTTTGCGCGGCGTGCAGCGGTCGGGGCACGGAGCCGGGACACGAGGAGCAGAAATGTCCGGCGTGTCAGGGACAGGGGCAGGTGTCTCAGATGGGCGGCTTCTTTCGGATTATGACGACGTGTCCGCAGTGTCAGGGTCGGGGCAAGATCATCACGCATCCGTGCAAGAAGTGCAAGGGGAGCGGTCGGGAGGTAAAGAGTCGAACCTTGTCGGTGAAGATTCCGGCGGGGATCCGGGACGGTCAGGCGATTCGGCTGGAAGGAGAGGGCGAGCCGGGAACGGGCGGCGGGCCGCGGGGCGATTTATACTGCTACGCGAAGGTGGAGCCTCATCCGTTTCTGCTGCGTAACGACGACGATCTGGTGATCCGGCTGCCGATCAGTTTCAGCCAGGCGGCCCTGGGGGCGACGGTAGAAGTACCGTCGCTGGCCGGCAAGAAAGAAATGGAGATCCCGCCGGGCACGCAGCACGGTACGGTACTACAGATCAAAGGGCAAGGTTTGCCGGACCTGCGCACCGGGCGTCGTGGAGCATTGTTGGTGCAAGTGCTGGTAGAAATCCCGAAGAAACTGAGCAGGGAGCAGGAGAAATTACTGCGGGATTTTGCCAAGACGGAGGACAAATCGGTGCTGCCGGAGAGCAAGGGATTCTTTGAGAGGTTGAAGGAGCATTTTGCGAATGAGTAGAAGAGTAGAGGAGTAAATGGGTAAAAGGGTAGATGAGTAGAAGAGTTGAAGAGTGAATGAGTAGTAAAGGGAAAAAGAAAGATAAGGGGAAGAAGGGTCGGTCGATAGAGATCACCGATCCTGCGGTCGAGGCGCCGGCAGCGGCGGAGTCTGCGGCTAGGGAAGCGGAGGGACAGGTGAAGGAAGATAAACCGAGTGTAGAGCAGGAGTTGGAAGAACTGCGGAGTCGGTTCCAACGACTGGCGGCGGATTATCAGAATTACCAAAAGCGATCGTACAAGCAGATCGAGCAGACGGGACAGTACGCGCGCGAAGAGATTGCCAAGAGTCTGTTGCCGGTGCTGGACAACTTTGAACATACGCTGGAAAAGGGCGCGGATTTCGCGGATGCAGCGGCCGTATTGGAAGGGGTGAAGATCGTGTACGATCATTTGCTAAGCGTGCTGGCGGGTCATGACGTAACCCGGATCGAAATCCAGACGGGCGAACCCTTTAATCCAAATCTGCACGAAGCGATGCTGCACGAAGAATCGGATACCTGTGAGGAGAACACGATAGTGCGGGAACTGGCGGCGGGGTACCTGATGAACGGTCGGACGCTGCGGCCGGCGAAGGTATCGGTGGCGAAGAAGGAAGAAAAGGATAAAGAATAAAGGATGAAGAGAAGGAAAAAGTTATAAGCTAAAAGGGAATAAAAAAGAATACAGAATCCAGGAGCCGGAATTTAGAAGAGAAACATTTGCGGTTTAGGGGTAAGAAAAGAGATTCTTCGCTACGTTCAGAATAACAATGCAGAACTCCGCCGAGGGCGGCGGAGCTACAAGATAAAAAACAAGAGGTGTGATGATGCCGACGTACGAATATCGATGCAGCGAGTGCGGGCATGAGTTTGAAGAGTTTCAGTCGATCACGGCGAAGCCGATCCGCAAGTGCCCGGCATGCGGCAAGAACAAGGTGAATCGCCTGATCGGCCGCGGAGCGGGTTTGATATTCAAAGGCAGCGGATTCTATCAGACGGATTACCGCAGCGAAGGGTACCAGAAAGCGGCCAAGGCGGAATCGGAGGCGGTAAAACCGAAATCGAGCGAAACGAAGGATAAGGCCAGTGAAAAGAAGAGCGGCAAGAGTGGTAAGAACAAGTCAGGGGAGAAACAGACCGCGTAGAAAATGAGTTGTGAGTGGATAGTTGTGAGTTGTGAGAGAGCAAGAAAAAGGTAAAGAATCAGAAAAGATAAGGAATAGGTCGAGAAAAGATCGTACCTATGTTCAGGCTTTGTTTTGAATGAACATACCTGTCCAATTTGCGGTAAGAAGATCGTGGGCGGGAAGGAGGCGGCGGCGGGGAAATATTTTCCCTTTTGCGGCGAGCGCTGCCGGATGGTGGATCTGGGGCACTGGTTCAGCGATGAATACGTGATACGGGGCGAATCGGCCAAGGAATCGGGGGATACAACAGAGGGTGAGGAGACATAACTCGTTAAAATATCGGGATTTATTGCATTTCTTTTTCCAGTCCGTACGATAAAAAATATATTGCAAGACAGTGGCGGGCAACTATAATAGCGCCATTGCAGGTAGAAAGTATATATTCGGGTAGCAATCGTAGAACTAAAAGGGATTCAAATAGTTTTATCCAGGAAGATCCAACCGGGACGATCACGGCTATCGTAATCCGGGGTCCTGGACAGCGAAAGGAGATAATTTCATGTCGGAGCAAGAACCAAAAACGAACGGACAAAACTGGTGTCAGCAGTTGTTGTTTCTGCGTTTATTTCAGGGATTTCGGCTGGCGGTACAGCCGGGCAAGCTGATGGTGGCGCTGCTGGGCGTTATCTTGTTGTTTTTGGGAGGCTGGCTCCTGGATTGGTTGACGCCGCATTCGGCGATGGTGCTGACCGACGTGGAAACCACTATGATGATGGCGGGAGAAACGGGATTCCAACCCGGCGCCTATTCAGAGTTGGAAGCGTACGTAATGCAGGCGCCCGGAGTTCGTGAGGATCCCCAAGGGTATCGTAAAGCTCTCCAGGAAAAGAACGAAGCGTACTTGAGCGGTCAATTGGGAGCGGATAAGGATTTCGAGAAAGTCGCCAAACCCAAGGATATACGCAAAGGCGACGCGCTGGATGAGATTACCGACAATTACAATAAAAAGAGCATCAAAGAGGCCCTGGATCTGCTGCAGGAATGTTATGAAAGGCGCGAAAAAGCAATCAAGGATCTGGATGAAAACATGCAAAAAACGGAGACCGCCGAGTTGAACCAGGTCCGTAAAGGTTTGATGAAAAAGCTGCTTGGCGAGGTTTCGGACTCAACCAGTATGTATAGCTGGACCGATACGTTGATTAAGGATTTAAAAGATAAGGACCTGGAAAAGACCCGGGAAGCCATCCCCGAGATAAACGAGACAATTCAGCGAGCGGCTCTGTATCGAATGGCGAAACTGGAGCGGGGCGAAGGGGTATTCCAGACGTTGGTGAATTTTAAGTTCGGTCGTTTGCACAAGGCGATGCGGGCGTTGGTAACGCTAGATTTCAAGACGGCTAAAAGCCAGGTCTATCAGATAGTGATGATGATGTGCTGGATGACCCGGATGCATTGGATCATCATCGGTATTTTGATGTTATACTGTCTGGCGATTTACGCAGTGATCGGGGGCGCGTTGTGTCGGATGGCGGCGGTGCAGTTTGCGCGCGATGAGCGGATCGGGGCGTGGCGAGCGCTGCAATTCAGTTTGAGCAAGTTCGGCAGTTATTTCACGGCGCCGTTAATCCCGTTGGGGATCATCATTTTTATCGGGATCTTTATCTTTTTCGGCGGGCTGGTCGGCGCCATCCCCTACGTGGGAGAAATCATGGCGCCGATCTTAATGGGTCTGGCGCTGTTCGGCGGCTTTATCATCGCGTTGGTAACGGTGGGGCTGATGGCGGGCTACAACCTGATGTATCCGACGATCGCAGTGGAAGGCTCCGACAGTTTCGATGCCATCAGCCGCGCGTTCAGCTATGTATTCGCACGGCCCTGGCGGATGGGCGCTTACAGTTTTTTAGCGGCGGTCTATGGCGGAATTTGTTATGTGTTCGTGCGGGTGTTTGCATGGCTGCTGCTGATTTCAGTGTATGCAGCGGCCGGCTTGGGTATGAATGTGGATGATTCGTCAGTGACGGGGTCGATGAATATTCGGGGTAAGCTGGAGGCGATCTGGCCGGCGCCGACGCTGGGCGATTTGCAGCCCTCGGTCAACTGGATTAGCCTGAACTTGTCGGAATGTATCGGGGCGGCAGTAATCTGGATCTGGGTGGCGCTGGTGGCAGGTCTGGTGCTGGCGTTCGTTCTGAGCTTTTTCTATTCGGTGAACACGGTGATCTATTGTCTGCTGCGTAAAAAGGTGGACGATACGGATCTGGAGGATATCTACATGGAGCAGGACGTGGAAGAACTGGCGGGCGAAGAGACTTCCGAAGCTGGTGCACCGACGGAAAGTAGTGAAGAAGCCCCGGCCCCAAGTGAAGGAGAAGCCTCGCCCCCGAACGAAGGAGAAGCCCCGACGGAGGAAGAAACCGGCGAAGACAAGGACTCGAGTGGAGAAGATGAAGGGCTGGAAAAAACGGAATAACGGTTCCAGCCAAATTGATATGGATAGGGGCCTTCCAAGAGCGGGAGGCCCTTTTTATTTAGGGCGACGGCGGAACAGCTTATTCGGCGTCGTAGCCGATAAGGCAGTGGAGGGGGTAATCAGCGAGTTTACTGCGTCCGTTGAGGAAGGTCAGTTCGATGAGGAAGGTGACGCCGACGATGTTGCCGCCGAGCTTTTCGACCATTCGGCAGGCGGCCTGCATGGTGCCGCCGGTGGCGAGGAGATCATCCACCATGAGGATGCGTTGCCCTTTTTGGACGGCGTCGGCGTGCATTTCGAGTTTGTCGGTTCCGTATTCGAGTTCGTATTCTTCGGCGATGGTCTGCGCGGGGAGTTTGCCGGGCTTGCGAACGGGGATAAATCCGACGTTGAGTTCGCATGCGACGGCGGCGCCGAAGATAAAACCGCGGGATTCGGCGCCAACGACGAGATCGATGTTTTGATTGCGGTAGGGATCGGCCATCGCTTTACAGGCCAGAGCGAACGCCTCGGCGTCGGCTAACAGCGTGGTAATGTCAAAAAAGTTGATTCCCGGCTTAGGAAAATCGGGAACGGTGCGAATGATATGTTTCAACTTCGTTTCGATCGCAGGGTCAGGTTGGGTCATGGTTTTTATCCTGTTTTTCTATCAATAAACACACCTAAGTTTTGCATCGGTACGCCACCCCAAATACCAAGGTACAATGGTTTTCTGTTGGCAAACATGATAACGATTCAAGATTGAAAAGACACGAAAAATTCATGTAGATTCGCGATGCGCGGCGATATAGATCAGTGTGTGGGGTGCGTACAACCAAGAACACTTGGTCCCGCCGGGAAATGGTATTTGTTTTCGAACGAGTTTTTTTCAGAAAGGAACGCTATGAAACGAATGATTCTGTATGTTGCGACAGGACTGATATCTATTACCGGTGTTTGGGTATTTGCTCAGGAAGATTCGATCGTAAATAACGGGACGTTTGACGCCGATTTGAGCGGTTGGTCGTACACGACGGAAGGCGTTTCCTGGGAGAGTCTGGACGATAACGGGGCGGCGCTCTTATACAGTTACGAGGGTACGGGCCAGACCTTGAGCGAATTGTGGCAGGCGATCGATTTTCCGGGTAACGCCGATCAGATGTCCTTTGACATTACGATGACCGTGGAACTTGGAGGCGAAGAACCGCCGGAAACGGATGTACTGTCCGTATCAATTGGGGGAACCGAGATCTATCGGTTGGACAGCGGTGAGGTGATGGAGGCGGCATTAAACTACGATCCG
>CAZNQT010000269.1:0-6773 GCA_964574885.1 uncultured Pirellulales bacterium | reverse complement strand
CTTCTACCCTCTCACGCGTGCCGTTACCGGGACAGACGCTTTCGCCGCGTGGCAGCTCCATCGTCCTGACCTCGATGCGGGGATCGTGCTCGCGTTTCGCCGTAGCGAATGCCCGTTTCCAGTGTTGCAGACCGGTCTCCACGCGCTGAAGGAGGATGGGCGCTATTTGGTGGAATTCATTGACGAGGCCCGCACCAGGCAACAACGCACGCTGACCGGCCGGGAACTGCGGTCGGACTTCGAACTGCGGCTGCCGAAAAAAGGCACGAGCCTGCTCGTCCGTTACCATCCGTTATGACTAAAAGCGGTACCGGACTTTCGGTTCCACTCCCACTTGGCCCAAGTCTGCATGCCGACAAGTTCGCGACACAAAAACTCTTAATTGCTTTGCCTCGCAATCGCCCAGAGGCGTTATGCAATTCTGGTAATTTATTTATACTATACCATAATATTTTTCAACAGACGGCAGTGACAAGCACATCTTAGACAATACCCTGTGATTCCACCTCCCGAATAGATGCTTCCAGGATATCCAATGCGTAATCCATATCGTTCTGTGATATTATCAAAGCTGGACGGAGTGTTATTACATTTCCCTCAATGATCTTGAACGACAAACCTTTTTCCATAGCCTTATACATCACGAATTCCGCCTCTTTCGTTGCTCTCTCATTTGTTTTTCGATTTCTGACAAGATCGATGCCAACATGTAATCCTAACCCGACAATTTCTCCGATCAGGGCATGTTGCTCTTTCATTTCATTCAATCGACGTATTACATGTTTTCCCAATTGCGCAGCATGTTCCCATAACCGATGGGTTTCGATATATTCGATCTCTGCCAAGGCCGCCGCCGAACATAAAGCATTCTTCTCATGGGTGTAATGGCCGATGGATCGGTGGCCGCAGGTATTAAATTTCTCTAGCGTCACAATTCCCGCGAAGGGTAAGACACCGCCACCAAACGACTTGCCTAATACCAAGACATCAGGACAAACATAATGTTCACTCGCAAACATTTTTCCAGTACGTCCCAATCCTTCGATGATTTCATCAAAGATCAAGAGGATTCCATATTGCTCGCATAAATCCTTAATTCCCTGCCAATAGCGAAGTGTCGGAATAACAGGCGTAGCGGAAATTGGCTCTCCAATAATAGCTGCAATATCCGGTTCCCGTTGCATAATCATTTTAATCCGGCGCAAACATTCTTCATCGACATCATCCGCCCTCGTCAATCCCCAAGGATTGCGATAGTAATTTGGAAACTCCACATGAAAAACTCCCGGTAACATCGGTCCCAAGCCTGCTCGAAAATGTTCCTGGCCTCCCACGCTGGCAGCCGCCATCCCTGCCCCGTGAAATGAATCCCAAAAGGATATGGTTTTATATCGACCGGTAACTTGTTTGGCCAAGGCTAAAGCCATTTCAACGGCTTCGGAACCCCCGGGGCAAAAAAGTACACGCGATAATTCTCCTGGCGTAATTTCCGACAGCTTCCGAGCTAATTGCACCGCCGGAATGTTAGTAAACCGTCTGGGACAGAAGGTTAATCCCTCATCTAATTGTTTTTTTATTGCCGTAACCACATCAGGATTATTAAATCCCGCGTTATGTACTCCATTGCCGTGCATATCGATATATCGTTTGCCCTCCAAGTCCTCGATATAAACTCCGTCAACTTTATGAATTACATTCAATACCGGAGTAGATAATTGCTGGTGCAAAAAGTATTTGGCGTCTTCTTCAAACCAAAAGCGACTCTCTTTGGATAAATGTTTCTCCCAATACTTTTTACGTACTATGGAAGTGTTAATATCCCCCTGTTCCGTTCCTGAATGGTTTTGTAAGGGAATTTCCGACAAGTCCATCTCCATTTTAGATAGTCCAGTCCAGGCCCAGTTCCTGAAGTTTGGCCCCCGTGGGATTTCCCGTATGGATATCCCATCCCATCAAATTATAATATTGATCCAGCATACGATTAAATGTTTTGCGCTCCACACACCTTCCCTGGGCAGGTCCCTCAGGCACCGGCAGGTGAAGCCTGTCCGGAAGCCTGTCTTGTGAACGGCTAAACCCTCTCTTGGCGTTAAATTGGCGCATCATATTAACTCGGCGTTCTCCGACTTTCATAAGTTCCCAAAATGTACAGTCCCATCCCGTCGTATAACATAACAATTCTTCAAGCTCGCGGTAGCTGTAGAGATTACCCGGTCCCCAAACAAACATGCAAAGGCAAAGCGTATCGAGCAAACTGTAGTAATATTGCCCATACACCGTCATACGTACTTTATTCAAATCCGTACTGGCCGGCTCCCCACGCCCCAGGATGCCCAGACCTCGGCTTACCTGGGAAGCACTGGTAAGAAGCCAATCGTGCTCGCTGGACATATGGTCCGCACCGATAGGGCAAACCGCGTACATCAGGGCCTGGCTGGGTTTGACTTGAGCCATATGTACGGCTAAACCATGGTTCTTTACATGAATAGCATAGGGGGCGGTCTGCGAACCAAATTTTTTCACTGCCGCTTCGAATCCCTCCGCTAAAATGTCGCCTATTCCCTCACGTCGGGCAATACGCTCGATAAGCCATATCAAACCATCCGCATCACCAAAAGCAAGAGATCTGCCACCAACCGCATCCGGAGAAATAAGGCCTTCCTCCATACATTCAAATAGATAAGCCGCTAATCCCCCCATAGTGATAGTATCAATGCCATAATTATTGCAAAGTTCATTGGCCTTGGCGACAGCCACGGGATCGGTTATATCCAAATTCGATCCCAATAAACCGAGGGTCTCAAATTCCGGACCACCGAGTCGGTCTGTGACGTTATAAGGATCTTCCGTCTTTACTGTTTTACGACAACCAACAACGCAAGCAAAACAGGTAGTGTGTCGAGATCCGAATTTTGGTTCGAACGTAGCACCGTCAAGCATTTTATATTCCGGATGGAAACTACGAGAATAGTTCCTGGTTGCCAGATTACCCGCCTCTGCCTGGAATCCAACCACCCCCGGCGTTCCGAATTTATTCAACGTATTAGGGAAATCGGCATCGGGTAAACGGTCTTTGGCCCGTCGGGCAAGATCTTTCAGGCCGGCAGGATTCGCCATGCAAGGTTGCTTTTCGGCCTGGACTACGATCGCACGGAGGTTCTTACTGCCAAAAACTGCGCCCATACCGGTTCTCCCGACCACATTATTTAAATCGGCCATTAGACAGGCAAAACGAACCCGTTTTTCTCCGGCCGGACCACACTGAAGAATACTAAGCCTGGTTTTGCCCAGTTGATTCGAGAGAGTATCATGGACTTCCAGAACCGTGCGGCCGGCAAGATGAGAAGCATCCATGATCTGTACCTTATCGTTATTCACAAATAAGTAAGAAAGGCGTTTTGCCTTGCCGGTGATAACGATAGCGTCATACCCGGCACGTTTAATCATGGGTCCGATGCTCCCGCCGGCCTGGCTGTCTCCGATGGCAGACGTTTCCGGGGAGACGGCGACTACCCCACAGCGGCTGACACCACTAACCGATGCCCCCGTAGTGACGCCGGGAGCAATCGTAAGTATATTGCGCTCATCGAAAGCATCCAGGTTCGGGGGCGCTTCCTTAAGTAGAAAATAGGTTCCCAAGCAGCTCCCCCCCAGGTACATCCGGTAAAAATCTTCGTTCAGGTTTCGTTTTTCAATTTTCCCCGTGGTCAGGTTAACGCGGAGAATAATTCCAGTAAATCCATTTGCCATAATACGGTTCCCCAGGAAGGATCGATAAAATATTGTTTACGGGCGTAAAGCTTCGTTAAATAGACTTAATATATCCTCTTTTTGGCAGGGTCGCGGATTCGTTTGGTGACAGGGGTCTTGAAACGCTTTTTCCACCAATTCCGACAGTTGATCTTCTTTGACGCCCACCTCCTTTAGTGATTTAGGGATGCCGATACGGCGGATTAAATCAGCGACGGCATCAATAGCCTTATCGGCGGCTTCCGCATCGGAGAGATCAAAGGCGTTAATGCCAAAACATCGGGCAACTCCGGCATACTCGGGCGCCGATACTTCTTTGTTGAAGGACATAACCGGAACGAGACAAATCGCGTTGGCCAGACCATGTTGCAGGCCACACACGGCTGAAAGAGCGTGCGAGAGTGAATGAGCCACTCCTAAATCTTTTTGGAACGCCACGGCGCCCATAGTGGCGGCTATCATCATATAACCCCGAGCTTCGATGTCGGCAGGATTTTTTACGGCCCGTTCCAGATATTGCGCAATCAGTTCGATCGCCTTTAGAGCGATGGCATCGCACATCGGATGGAACTCCTTTACGGTGAGCGCCTCCAGGTTATGGGTGAAAGCATCCATACCGGTAGCCGCAGTAAGATTTGCCGGTAAACTCACCGTCAGCTCCGGATCCAAAATCGCCCGTTGAGGCATCATGTATGGATGGCAGATCAGATATTTACGCTGCCGGGAGGAGGAAGTAATAACGGAACAACGCCCTACTTCACTCCCGGTGCCTGCCGTGGTAGCTATGGCGATAACGGGAGGCAACGGACCGCGTATCCCGGTATTACCGCCGGTTTGAATATCAAAATTCTCTAAAGGGCCACTCTGGGTGACGAGCACCGGAACCACTTTGGCAGCATCCAAGGCACTGCCGCCGCCAAGTCCGATGACACCATCGCAGTTGTTGCTACGATACACTTCCGCCGCTTTTTCTACATCCACATCCCTTGGATTAGGATGAATGTCGGTAAACACCGTAAAGGATATATCGCCGGTATTCAGAACTTTTTCCACGGTAGAGAAAACCACCGTATTACGCAAACCCGAATCGGTAACCAACAGTGGATTTTTGCATTTAACTTCATTGAGACAATTCGGCAATTCCTTAATGGCTCCCGGGCCAAAACAAATAGTGGTCGGAAATGTAAACCGAGTTACATAATTAATCACAGGTACAGTCTCCTTCTTATCGTCATTACCTCAAGTCACCGGAACATAATGATGGTTATTCCTTAACGATTATTGCCGCGGCTAATGGCGCGCTTTTCTATACCCTCTGAGAGAAAGAATTCCTCTTGCGGATATCCCAATTGTCCGAAAGTTTCTTCCCGGTCAATTCTTAGCGGAATATCATTAAAAACAGAAAAGTTATTATACATTACAATTCCGATTGTAAATCCCGCTAATATAAAAACAAGCTCATCGTTGATCTAATTTTACTGAGTAACTTAAATAAAAAACAATTGAAAATTATTACCGTTTTTATATCATTCATTAAATTACAATAAATTGCGATGCATCGTTTTGCCATAAACCGTTGGTATGTAATCGTTTATGTGCGGCAATAATATGTGTGGATTACGTTCTCTCTTAAACAATATCGAAAACTCAACTACATCATAGAGGGAGACTTTAAGCAATTGCATGCCAATGTCAGTGGATTAAGAATAAGAAATTTCTCCGATGAGAAGATCACAAAAATTCATGCCAACGCTTTAGATCTCTGGGAAAGCCATGGTTTTATGGTGGAACACCGGGGGAGACTCGAAACGCTTTACCGGAACACTTCTACTCATGCATACTAAGAAGAGGACAGAAGAAAAATCCATACTCTGCAATAAGCTCGCCTCTGCACCGATGTGGATATTTACCTGTTATGCCATTGCCACGGCATTTACAACCTATTTTTGCATGTACGCTTTCAGAAAACCATTTTCTGCGGCACAATATAGCGGTCTCACGGTTAGTTTTTTACAAAATATATCTATCGGCAGTTTGGATCTCAGCACCATCAACCTCAAAACCGCATTCGTTATCAGTCAGATCATCGGCTACACCTTATCAAAATTTATCGGCATTAAATTCTGTTCAGAAATTACCTGGAAATATAGAGCCCCCACCTTGATCGGACTGATTCTAGCGGCGGAAGCAGCCCTCGTTCTTTTTGGCGTGTTCCCTGCCGATCTGAAAATTCTAGCCCTGTTTCTAAACGGCATCCCTCTCGGTATGGTTTGGGGATTGGTAGTGGGTTATCTCGAAGGTCGCCGTTGCTCAGAACTCTTGTTGGCGGGATTGAGTTGCTCCTTTATCATTTCCAGCGGCGTTGTCAAGGATATCGGTCGGTTGGTAATGAATCAATGGCATATCACGGAATATTGGATGCCTGCGTTTACGGGTATGATTTTTTTACCGTTGTTTTTTCTCTCGGTCTGGTTACTGAATCAGTTGCCAAGGCCCAATGCGGCAGATATAGAAATGCGTTTCGAACGTACTCCCATGGATCATACCCGCCGGTTCTTATTTTTCAAGCAGTTCTTCCCCGGATTGTTGATGTTGCTGATAGCCTATTTTTTCCTGACTGCCTACCGTGATTTTCGCGATAATTACGGGATTGAAATTTTAACCCAATTGGGCTATGGACATCAACAGGGTTTATTTACCAAAACCGAACTGCCGATAGCTTTTGGCGTCATGGTGTCTCTAGCACTGCTGAACACGGTAAAGGATAATATCAAAGGTCTGATAGCAACCTTCGGTCTGATGCTGTCAGGTATGATCCTGATGGCGGGTTCTACTATGCTGTTCAAATTGGGAATCATCAACGGATTATGGTGGATGATACTCATCGGGCTGGGCGCGTACCTCACCTATGTTCCCTTCGGCTCCGTTCTCTTTGACCGAATGATCGCCTCCACGAAAACCGTAGGCAATGCAGTATATGCTATATATCTGGCAGACGCCTTAGGTTATACAGGATCTGTAGG
>CAZNQT010000268.1:0-6812 GCA_964574885.1 uncultured Pirellulales bacterium | reverse complement strand
GTACCATGATGAATATCCTGGGATGTCTGGATCGGTTGACGTCCGGGCGATATTATCTGGAAGGGCAGGATGTGAGCACCTTGGATGACGATTCTCTCAGTGAATTTCGGCTCCGGTATCTGGGATTTATCTTTCAGAGTTTCAATTTAATTCCGCAATTGACCGTGCAGAGAAATATCGAATTGCCTTTGTACTATCTCGGCTGGGACGCCCGACGCAGTGCACAACGCGCGCAGGAACTGGCTCACCTGGTGGGACTGGCGGACCGATTGGATCATCGTCCCACGGAACTGTCCGGAGGGCAGATGCAGCGGGTGGCGATCGCCCGCGCGATGGCCAATGATCCGCAGATCCTCTTTGCCGATGAGCCGACCGGAAATCTGGATTCCGCCACCGGTGAACAAATCATTCAACTCCTGATCGAGTTGAATCGCCAGGGCAAGACGATCATTATTGTCACTCATGAATCCGAAATCGCCGCCCATGCCCAATTTCAGCTTCACATGAAAGACGGGCACATTGATTGCATCGAGGGGGATTCCGATGTGGCAAACTAAATTCATTCGCAATATTTTATCCGGGATCGAGAATCTCCTCCTCCACAAGCTGCGCTCTTTTTTGACTATGCTGGGCGTGGTGTTTGGCGTTGGCAGCGTCGTGGCCATGCTCTCCGTCGGCGAAGGCGCCAGCAAAGAAGCTCTCGAGCAGAATCGTAAGCTAGGTAGTAATAATATCATTATCTCGTCCATGAAGTCCGTGGAAGATGAATCCGCCACCACCGTACACTCGCACATGAGCATCTACGGGCTAACCTATGCCGATTATGCTCGCATCGCCGACAGTATTAATACGATCAAACAAGCCGCGCCCGTGAAACTCATCCGGAAAAATTCCCGGTTGGGCGAACGGGCCATGGAATTACGCGTCGTGGGTACCACGCCCGTCTGGTTCAAGCTGGTGCCCCGACATATCGTTGCCGGACGCATCTTGACCCAGGACGACGAAGAGGACCAATCCCCCGTCGCCGTTCTCACCGAATTCGGCGCCCGGAAACTTCTGGCCACCGAACATTCCATTGGCCAGACCATCCGCATCGGCCTGGATCAGTTTGAAGTCGTCGGCATTGTCAAAAGCGAGAGCGGACAGGCCGGCAATATTCAAATCCCCGATCAACAGGTGGATGTCTATATACCCATGAAGGTGGCTCAGAATTATTTTGGCGATGTCTTTACCAAAGTTACCACGGGGTCCAGAGAACGGGAAAAGGTCGAACTGCACCAGATTATCGTGGAGGTGGATAATACCGACAATGTCGAATCAACAGCTCAGGCGATCGAAGAAATGATCAAACGCTTCCATAAAAAAAAGGATTATCTGGTCAGTGTGCCGTTAACCCTGCTCAAACAGGCCGAAGCCACCAAGCGAAGATTTAATATCGTCCTGGGCTCCATCGCCGGGATCAGTCTGCTCGTCGGCGGCATCGGCATTATGAATATTATGCTCGCTTCCGTTACCGAACGTACTCGTGAAATCGGCATTCGACGCGCCATCGGCGCCAAGCGGAAACAGATCATCTATCAGTTCCTGATCGAAACCGTGGTCCTTTCTACCGTCGGGGGAATCATCGGCATCGGGATCGGCGTACTGATTCCCTTTTTGATTACTTATTTCTCGGGGATGGCTACGGTCGTTACCATGATAGGGATTGTCCTGCCGTTATTCATCAGCGTATCGATTGGCATCGTCTTTGGCCTCTACCCCGCCATGCACGCCGCCAAAGTCGATCCCATCATCGCCCTCCGTCACGAATAAAAGACTCGGACAAAATTATGTCGTTCCACGGTAGGATGGGCTCTTAGCCCATGCGGATTACGGTCCCCAATAAATCCTCGGAGTTTAACGCTTTACCCCCGTCGGCATTTTCATTATAATATAAAATTTACCAAAGGGGATATGATTCGAATGACAGATGGAAGAAGGAGCAAAGAGGTTATGAAATTCACATCTCTGGTTTTTGTCTTGGCAATATTTTTGGTCGGTACGGTGTCAGTATGCTTTTCGCAGACCCTCGAATCAATCACGCAACCGGAACCGGGACGGTCGATGCGGGCCTCCAGCGGGAATCCCTTCAACAATGAGGACTCGGCGAAATTAGCCATCGGCGAAACTATAACCATTGCACATCTGAAAGGCCCCGGCAAAATCGAACATATTTGGCTGGCGCCTTATTCGAATAATATCCGGTATCCCCGCGCTATGGTGTTGCGGATGTATTGGGACGGATCAACAGTCCCCTCGGTGGAAACGCCTTTGGGCGATTTTTTTGCCGCCGGGAACGGCATGCGGGCCACGATCAATTCCCTGCTGATAAAGGTGAGTTCCTACGGGCGGGGACTGAACTGCTACTGGCAAATGCCTTTTAAAAAGGAAGCCAAAATCACCCTCTCCAATGAATCGGACAAAGAGACCGCTGCCAGTTATTATCAAATTGACTGGGTTCAGTACGACCGGCCCGTCGAACCGACGATGTATTTTCACGCCCGTTACCATCAGGAGTATCCGCCGGAATACGGCAAACCCTACACCGTTTTCATCGGCAAAGGCAAAGGGCATTACGTAGGTACGGTGTTGTCCTCGCAGAACGGGATCGGCCACTGGTTCGGGGAAGGGGATGATTACTTCTACATCGACGGTGAAAAAATACCCTCGATTGTCGGAACCGGTACGGAAGATTATTTCAATGAGGCCTGGAACATGCGGGTTCATTCGAGTCTATATACCGGTTGTACGATTTTCGAACCCCGCGCTCCGGATGCCCGGATAACGGCGTATCGGTGGCATATCGTCGATCCGATCCGGTTTACCAAATCTCTGAAATTCGAACTCGAACGACGAGGGTTCATACTGGATTCCCAAGGCGAAGTGATCACCCCCTCCGGATCGCGTCCGGACTTCTGGTCCTCGGTTTCCTACTGGTACCAGGATACGATTGCTGAACCCTGGTGCAAGTTCCCGCCCTATAAAGAACGGGTCAATCCCGAGATTGTCCTCCACCTGCCCCTGGTTGTCGATACGATCAGGTATTCGCCGGGCGTGGAACTACAGGTTAATCCCTATAACCGGGCCACGTACATGAAGCCCTGGTTCCGGGTGAAAAATGATAAAATCGGGGCTTGGATCGAAATCCCCTTTCAGATCAAAGAGAAAGGCGAATACTCCATGTCCCTTTTTCAACATTTGCGCGAGGACAATGGGATATGGAAGGTCTATATCGACGGCAAAGAACTCCCGGAAGCGGGAGAATCTCAGATTGCCGGCGGCTATCGGGTGAGCCTGGTCAACCAACTCCCGCCCGAAAAGGTCAATAAAGCACTGGATTTTTTCAACGTGTATCGCAAGGACGAGCACGAGGACTACATCTACGGCCAAAGACGCGAGAGAAAAATCGGTTTATTTAACTTCGAACCCGGCGAGCACAGTTTAAAGTTGGTTTGTATCGGCGCCAATCCACTGTCTTTCCAACTGGAGACGGGCAAACCCGGGTATAATCTTTCGGCGGATGTATTGTCTCTGCGTAAGGTTCCGTTTGCGAACATGATTGAAGGGTGGATAGAAAAGAGTAAGAAGGACGCCTCCAAAGAATCGTCGGACCCACAGCAGAAAAACGAACCGGTCAAAAAAAAAGTAGTCGCCTTGTCCCGCGATAGCAGGAAGAATCCTTCCCAGGCCCTCTGGCAGCGGGCCCGGAAAACGCTTCCGCCTCTAAAGATTATCATGCAAAAAGACGAAGTGGTTCCCTCGGATTCGAATCCGAAGATCAAACTGCGACGAATCGAAGTCAAGTTTTACAGTCAGGAGTATAACGGGAAAAAATGGGGCCATCCCTGCGTAATTTTCCTACCGGCGGATACGAAGCGTATCCAGTCGCCCCAGCGCCGGGGTAAGATAGTCATTGTGGGCCAGCGTAGTTGGGATGGTTTGGCGACGGGATCCTGGCGCAAGCCGTTCCTGGGAAATTACGGCGAACCGATCGCAGCGCTGACCGGCTATCCCACCATGATCTGTCCGGTCCCGGGCGAGTACGATGGAACGGGAGGACAGGAAATCTCTATCGGATTTTTACGAAACCTGACAGACAAAACGCATGATCCTATCCATCATAATTTCTTTCGATTGGCGATTCCCTATTTACGGGCGCTGGATGTCATGGCAGATGTTCTGGGATGGAAACGAGAGGAAATTCGCGCAGTGATCGGCGGTCACAGCAAACGGGCTACCTCGGCCTTCACCGCCGCCGCCATCGATCCGGTACGAATCGTTGGTGTGGTTTATATGGGCAACGAATCCGTCTGGAGCAGTACGAAGAGGACTTCCTGGCACGCGATATGCCCGGCCTACACCAAAGATTGGGTGCGGGCGAAAGTGCTGTACCTGGGCGCCACGAACGAAGACGGTTACCGCATGTATGGAATCAATCAGATTCAGGAAATGATGGGCGGCGCCTGGACGATCGAATACATCCCGAATTACCGGCATGCCTCCATGTCGGAAAAACACTTTCTGGATTGGCGGATGTGGATCGCCCATGTGTTTGAAAATCGGCCCGTAACCCAAATCAGCGATTTGAGCTATCGGGAGGTGGAAAAGGGATTTCTTTGGGGCGGCCGCTCCAGGGAAGCCGGAACCGTCTTTCGGGCGCGCATCAAATCGCCCAACAAAATCATTCAGGCCAAGGCCTGGTACGTGTATAATGATGATGAACCGTATTGGCGGGACTTGGTCTGGTATCCGGAATTTATGGTCAAGCAAACCGACGGATTTTACCAGGGATTTGTAAAAGGCAAGCTGCCGGATGCCTGGCTGGTCGAGGTGAAGGATACGGCCGATGGCTTTCCCGGCTACGTCAGCAGCCTGCCCCAGGATATTACCGGAAAACGGGTCGAGACGAAAAAGTCCCACGGATCGCGCTCCCGCCACTGGGCCCCGAAATAATAGGACGTCAATAAGATTGTGAGTATTCGGAGTATGCTATCATGGGTCTTTCGCTGTTAACTGCGACCTTTTTATTCGCCTTGTTGTTTCTGGGATATTCAGTGTATGCCCAAAATCCATCGCTGCCGACAATCCTAAGCATTCGGGACCGGGTCAATGTCGTAAACGAGATCACCCGCCTGCGGCTGGACCGTCTGCTGGGCCAAGTTATGGAAAAATCCGAATTTGACATGTGGTTGATTATCTGTAATGAAGATAACTTAGACCCGGTTTTTTTGACTATGACGCCCTGCGACGGCTGGTTCCCCATCACGCAGATCCTGGTCTTGTACCAGGCCGGGCCGGGCCAAATTGTCGAACGTTTGAATATCTCCCGCTCGAACATGCTGGATCTGCACGAAACGATCTGGAATCCGCCTCACCGGGAAAGAAACCTGGGGGAAGGGCAGTGGGAGTGTCTGGCCCGAATCGTGCGGGAAAGAAATCCAAAAAAGATCGGCATCAACGAATCGGACGACATCTGGGCCGCTGACGGTTTAACCGTATCCCTCAAGAAAAAGCTGGTGGAAACCATAGGCCCTGAATATTTTCATCGACTTCATTCCGCAGAACTGCTTTGCACCTTATGGTTGGAAACCCTTCTCGACGAAGAGTGGAACCTGTTTGAATGTGCAGCCGCAATCAACCACGCGCTGATCGCCGAGGCATTTTCCCATCGCGTAATCACGCCCGGCGTCACCACGATTGACGACGTACGCTGGCATTACCGCCAGAGGATTACCGATCTGGGGCTGGATAAATCTTTTACTCCGTTTTTCACCATCCGGCAGCGCGATCCGGAGGTGGCCAGGCAACATCCGCTCGAAGGCGACGCGTTGATTCGACGCGGAGACGTCCTGCACTGCGACGTGGGCGTCCTCTATCTGCGTTACTATACGGATATGCAGGAAGTGGCCTACGTACTCAAACGAGGTGAAACCGACGTGCCGGATGGTTTCAAAGCCGCGATGGCCGAGTGTAATACCCTCCAGGATGTCTTCTGCGCCGAATTCCGCGAAGGATTGACCGGCAATCAAATCCTGACGAACGTATTGCAAAAAGCCAGGAACCGAGGCATTCACAATCCCCGCATCTATTCCCATTCGCTGGGGTACTGCCTGCACGAACCCGGTCCGCTGATCGGTTTACCCTGGGAGCAGGAGCATACCGGTTCGCGCGGCGAAGTCCGACTCGTAGCGAACAGTTGCTTCACCGCGGAAATGAGCGTTCACTATCCTCTCCCGGAATGGGGCGGGCAGGAGTTGTGGGTTCCCCTGGAACAGGACATCGCCTTTACGCCGCAGGGAACTCACTTTTTAGATGGACGACAAACCAAGTGGCATATAATCAAATAAGGATTGATCCTGTGTATAAATTGACAATGGACGTGATTATCAACAAGGGGAAAGTGCTCAAATGAAACTATCGAAATGCTTGGTAAACGTTTGGATTTTAATTGGAGTGACAGCGGGTTTCGTTTTCGCTCAGGAAAAGTCGCCGCTTATTGGCCAAAGCGAAAAGGTGTACGCCCTGGCGGATGAAAACCAGGAAATCGGGGGCTTGGCCTTCGATGATACGTCCCCGCAGGCGCCTCGTCTTTTTGTCCTGGATCGGTCGGGCAAAATATTCGCGTATCGACTGGTCCAGAATCCCGTAAAAAACATCGACGAACTGAAACTCCTTGACACGTACACCCTGCCGAAAGACGTGAATAAATCCACGTTAGCCAATCCGCGCGGGCTGGCGTATTGTCGTGTCAAGGGACAGGAAATATTCTATTT
>CAZNQT010000267.1:0-6830 GCA_964574885.1 uncultured Pirellulales bacterium | reverse complement strand
AAATTACCGGACTGACTACCGATGCTCCTTTCCATCTGGATACGATTCTGGACGTTAACCAGAGCGGCGATGATATTACCCTCGCTGTTGGCCAATCTTTGACCGTAATCGTTACCTATCTCCCCAGCCAGATGGGCGCCGACGCCGATGTTATTCAAATCAATACCGACGATATCGAGGCGCCTCAGAAAGAGGTCCAACTGTACGCCAATGCCATTGGTGCTATCCTGGATATGGAAGAATGCGACGGGCAAAACGACGGGCAACTCGATGCAGGCGCCTTCCAGGCCGGGCAAAACCTTACGTTTGACGCTTGGCAAATCACCAACAATGGTACGGCTGCAACGACTATTAACCTGACTCTGGCCGAAGGCGCCAACTACCAACTGATCTCGCCTGCTGCGATCACCCTGCAGCCCGGTCAGTCCTATACCGTACAACTCGAAGTTCAATCCAATCTGGCTCGCCAGGTTACGGATACGCTCTCGCTCACTGCCAATGATATCGTCCAGACCGAACAGGCATTATCGGTAACTGCGGATGGGTACGCCCTCATCGCTCGTGGACAATCCTATAAATTTATCGATCACTCCGGCGACCTGGTTACCATCTCCCTCAATAAGGAAGCGCAGGCCGTCGTAACCATCGGCAACGAAATGCAGCCCGATATCCGGTCCATCAATATTCTCGAAAGTACGGGTAAGGAAACCCTCAATATGAAAGTCAAAGGTTCCGGCGCTACTCAACTGGGGGAAATTACCGGCAGCGCCGACCTCAAATCCATTGTCGGTAAACAGGTGAATCTCGTCGGTCAGGGAATCGATCTCGAGGGCAGCGTCAAACAGTTGAATCTGGATGCCGTTCTCGCCGGCGCCGATATTAGTTTTGCGCCCGAGGACGATGCCTCGATCCACCTCGGCCGGATTGTCGGGGATTCCGAAATCCGAATCGAAGGTACGCTTAAACGTTTTGCCGCCGCCGACTTTCTGGGCGGTTCTCTGCAAAGCGACAGTATTGAAAAAATGCAAATCAACGGTAACCTCAACGCCGATGTAAATATTAACAACGATGGATTGGGGAAATTGAAGATTCGTGAAGGTGACTTTAGCGGCAGCCTGACGGTTAACGGCATGGTCAAGGCGGTGAACCTCACCGACGGCGATTGGCTCGGCAGCCTGTTGGTCCAAAATAATATTGGCAGCATTACTGCCAAACATGGTACGATCAGCGGCGCCATCCAGACCGGATACGGCATCCGTAAAATCAACGTCGAGAACATCAACAACGCCGAAATCAATTGCCTCACCGGCATCGACAAAATCAGCGTCGCCAACGACATGCTCAACAGTTTGATATCCGTCGGCTTTAACGATCAGGCCGAAGACTATAAGGCCGCTGTCTCCGCGTCCGGCGTCGATGCCGTCCTGGGTTCGCTTCGTATCCGCGGCACCTTCGCAGGTTCCACCGTCGCCGTCGGCGTCAAGCCTGATCCGCAGGGTTCGTTCCTCCACGGCACTGCCCATACCGCCAGCGGCACCATCGTTAAGGTCAACATCGAACAAGTCAACACCGACAATGGCGACGACCCCTTTGGACTGATCGCGCAGGATCAGATCGAAAGACTCAAAGTCAACCGACAAAATCTCAACGCCGACTTCCAGCAGGACGACTTTTACGTCAACATCCTGAATCAATAACCATAAAGTAAAAGGCTCTTTCCAAACTATACTATGTCATTCCCGCACAGGCGGGAATCCAGAACTCATTCTGTATTACAATCTATCAACTTCTTGTTTTTTATACGTGTTTTTCCTTTGGGAAAACACGAACCTATTATGAGGTAAATCCTTACAATCTTTTATCGTAAACGGAAGTTTCAATGCGTTTAACGCTTTCGGGCTGCCAGCAGGAGGTTGACAGGACGTTCATTGTACCTGCGGGTAGCCTAAAAAGCGAAAAACGCAACCATCGAAGGGTAAAAGGATCACAGAGGGTAGAAAAATATTTATATGGGAATCAATCCTTTTAGTTGCGGCCGAAGACCGCGCTGTGCGGTTTTATTAGAATGCCTATATGCCGATGGCAGCGGGAGGCGCCGCGTTTTGCGAAACAAACATACTTCTTCCTGATCCGGTGGAACGATTAATGTTGTTGCGTAAAATATAAATATGGATATAATTGATATTTAATAATTCATTACTGAATTATTATGCTTGCGTTTCTATCAATGTGGATTACCCGAGCACCGTGTTTTTTTGTTTATCACGAACTGTTTTCCAAAATTAAATGACTCCCGATATACCGTATATAATGCCAAATGATGCTAATGGTATTAGTGTGATCTGTCGAAGATGCGATGTCAATTTTCTTCTATAATTGTTTCGGTACTCATTACTTAGGGAATTTTGCTTTTACAGGATTGTTTCGTGCTGATTCTGAGGGACGAATAAAAAACCCCCAATCTAATATTGAGGGCTGAACAGATGTAATAGGGCTTGCTTGGAAACGTTAGGGTTTGGTTTTAATATCCAGGGCGCTATTCAGGAACTTGACAATCGGCTGTTCCACCTTCATCGAGTCCATCAGGGTAATGGAATAAGGTCCATTATACATCATCAATTCTACATTCGCTCGGGTATGTGTTACGATGACCTGAGCCGATTCTTTCATACTGGGATTATCGTGGCGGGCGATCACCAGGAGCGATTGATTTTCACTGAGCGTCTCGGCCATCCGGACGGATGATAATTGTCGTTCGCTGGCCCGGAAGTAAGTCTGATACCCACGCAGATATGCCTCCTCAAACAGGTTCCACCACTTCCCGGATTTATCCATTCGTCGGGAAATAGCGGTTCGCATATCCTTATCGACATCTGCGACCACGAGCGCCCGAATACTGTAATCCCGTGCGGCGGCTCCCAGGGCGGCGGTCCCGCCGATATCCTGGCCGATGACGGCGATTCGTTCTCGATCCACGGTGCTCCGATCGGCCATAAAGTGGACGGCCGCCAAAACGTCATTTCGTTCCCGCAATCCGAAACTATGGGTCTTGCCCCCGCTTTGTCCGCAAGCACGAAAATCAAACAATAGCGTCTCAAATCCTTGCTGATTCAAATAAGAAGCCAGGCTGAGAAGTTGTCCGCGATTCGATCCAATTCCGTGACACAGAACGACTCCCGGTCGTTTTTTCCGGAGGGCCCGATCGCCGTTTTCGAGCACTTCTTCCGCGCGCAACGAGGGGATAAACCATCCCCGCAGTACGGTGCCGTCTTCGCTATTGAACTCGACGGGCTCATAAAACAACCTCATGCCTTCCGGAAATTGATGGATTTCGGTCCGCCCCGTCCGCACGCTCAAAAACACAATGAAAACAATGGCTAAAAATAGAATCAGCGGCAGGGCCAGTAAACGCATCGTTATGGGACGCCCGATCCGGTGCCAGAAATTCGCCCGAAGCCATTGCCATCGACTCGGGATTTGATCCGGATCTACGACTTGCGTTTTCGGTGTTCCTAAAGTGCGATTCCTCTGGCTTCGTGGACTAAAGACCGGATAACTTAAGATCCGAAACAGTTTGCCCAGATGGGTCAGCAATACTTGCCAAAGGGTTTGGATCCATTTATAGACTCTGCTTTGCTTTTTCTTTTTCCGCTTCATATGATACCCTTTCCCGTGTGCGTAACGCTGGATTGATCCTGCCGGCTTCTCCTCCGTATATAGATCGGATTATTTGCGTAGGCAATCCTCCTGCTCTTGTTCGCCGTGGGCGCAGTCGCCGGTGGAACCCGGATTTCGCTTCCTGTACTGCTTAAATATAAAATATAACGCCGGAACGAACAAAAAAAACTCATGCCGAGGCGCACGAGTTTGGATTTATCGGACGAAAAGGTTTGACGATAATGAGGATAAATCTGTATTCACGAGAGAGAGGCTTCGAGCGCCGGTTCTGTTTGGGCCGATTCGGTAAAGTCATGCTTTAGAGGTTGATGTAGTCGCATTCCCACCCGTCGGGAACCGTACTCTGATTCCTCCACGCGCAGGACTTCGGCCCAGTGATAATAATTATCCATCGTAAAATGATCTTCTTCTTCCAACGGATAACTGAAGCGTGTGATCACATGGGATCCCACCGGCGGACACTCATGCGCCGGTACGGTAAATCCCACTCCGCTACGGCTTAAATCCACTACCTGACCACGGAGAAATTGTCCGTTTTTCTCGTATCCAAACCATAAGGGCCATGAAAATCGAATTCGTTTCTCCCGTCGCCGATCCATTCCCGATTGCATGCGCAGACTCCTCCTGTCAAATGATATCACTTGCATTCTTACGTCCCCTAAGTCCTCAGAATTTATGTCGGGAAAAAAGAAGATGGAATTTATCAAATTCCCGCTAAAACCAAAAAAAGAACGACTTCAATAAAGTCGTTCTTGCCCATGCCTCCTACATTGGTATCCAAGATTATTTTGAGTCCCGTCTTTATTCAATTAACTCCCGGACCGTTTCCAGCTCTTCTTCCAGATTTGCGGATATTTCTTCGATTTTCCCCTCCGGCAGCCCTATCTCCTGGACCAGATCAGGATCCGGCTCTTGTATGTTCACCGTGATGCTTACCCCCAGTTCTTGTTGGGCACACAGCATATCGGAAATATGGGTCACGACCGCCAGGAGGCGATTTTCCTGCGCCAGTTCACGTGGTCGGTGATGATAGCCCGTCACATATTGGAAGGAGCGCGGAAATTTCCAGCGCTGCGTCAATATCTGACCGATTTCCTGGTGATTGGCCCCTATAACCGATTCTTCCGCTTTGGTAAAGCTGATTCCCGCTTTCGTGCGCTGTACGATTTCCGGAATATTTGAACTTTCCGACTGGAGTTCGACCACCAGTCCGATATCGTGAATCAACCCGGCCAGAAACGCCTCGTCAGGCAGTGCCAGTCCCAGCGCGATCGTGATCATTTTGTTCGCGGCGCCCACCGCCACGCTGTGCGTCCATAAATCCTTACCCGTCAAATCATCGCACGGCGCGATATTCTTGAACATCTTGGCCAGCGAGGCGGCGATGGCGATATTCTTCACCGCATTGAGCCCCAGCAGCATGATCGCCCGATCGATACTGCCGATCTGACCCGGCAGTCCGTAAAACGCCGAGTTCACCACCCGCAGGACGCGCGCTGACAATGCCGGATCGTTACATACGATCTTATGCAGATCGTTGGCGGTACTGCGAGGATCCTGCACCACCTGGATAATCCGCATCGTCACTTCCGGAAGAGTTGATAGTTCAGGAGTCTTATTTGCGATTTGTTCTGCTGTTGTAGCGGCCACGATTTCTCCTCTGAGGTTAGTAGGATATTTTTTTATGTCTCAGTCGCGTATCCAAACGGATTCGAGCCAGTATGGATGCAATCTTCTCACTGCTGGTTCCGTCGCCGTAAGTCCGATCGGATCGGCGGCGACCGGTTCGTTTCTTTCGCAGTAGGGCGGTTATCGCCTTGGCGACCGGGCTTCCGTAATCCACATCGATCACGTTTGTGCCTCGTTCTCGGCCCGTCTGGCGAGGTCCCACGTTGACTACATCGACATTTAGGCGGCTGGCCTCAATCAATCCGCTCGAACTATTGCCTACTAACAACTTAGACCGATCCAGTAATCCCATATAAATCCCCCGCGGTACGTGCTTTACCAGCCGATAACCTTTCCGCTTACTGTACCGCTGAGCGGCACGAACTATGCCCGAGAAACCAGGATCGCTGTTCGGATATAAAACCAGTGACTGTAAACCTTTACCGTCGCACGCCCGCAGCGTCTGGGTCATCCGTTTTTCCTCCTGTCGCCCCGTCCCGCCCGCTGGATGCTGCAAGACCAGCACGAAATCATCCCGAACGTCGAATCCCGCCCAACGGCTCAATTCTTGCTCGTCCCGGCAAATTATCTCCGGTAAATTATCCACCGCCGGTGAGCCGGTCTGATAAATACGAAATTTCTCCTCCCCCAGCCGTATGAGACGCTCCTTGGCGCCCTTCGTCGCTGCAAAATGAATGTGTGCCAACTTACTGATAGCGTGCCGATACGCTTCGTCCTGAATCCCCTCTGCCGTATCGCCGCCGTGGATATGCGCTAATACCAATTGACTGGCCGTCGCTGCCGCTGCTCCGGCAAATCCCTCGATCCGATCCCCCATAACCAGCACGATATCCGTTTTCAACCGGGCAAAATGATTCGTCAATCCCGTGATCGCCCGGCCCAATCCCCGGCTCTGCCCGAACGCGTCGTCTTTCTCCCCTTGCAACTGTACCCGACCCGCAATCGGCCAACTGTCTTGTTCAATCTCCCGCACCGTATAACCGAACTTCCGCAGTAGGTGCATCCCCGTCACGAAGAGTTGCAGTTCCAACTGCCTCTGTTTCCGGATCGCCTCCAGCACCGGTCGAAAGATCCCGTACTCTGCCCGCGTCCCCGTCACTACCCCAACCCGACGTTTGTTTTGCCTTCCGCTTCCCATAAGCCCGGTTATATCCCAATCCCCGCCAAACGTCAAAACATTGCTTGCCGTTCGTGTATCCTTTTTGCATTGCTCATGGTATATTTTTCATTTTTTATTATCTATGGGTGGCACCGCCAAGCGAGTCCGCGAGCTTGGGGGTGGATGACGGGTGCCATGCTCATGCAATTTCTATCACGGGCATTGCCCGCGTGAGCATGCTTATAGCCATTGCCCGCATAAGCATGCATATCCAATAATTAGCCCCCGGTGTCAACCGGGGGACGATCGCCCTGAGCGTTTGAATCTATCAGGGGCCCCAAACGCTAGCGCGGGGGGTATAAAC
>CAZNQT010000266.1:0-6830 GCA_964574885.1 uncultured Pirellulales bacterium | reverse complement strand
GTTGTGGGTTGTGAGAAAGAATTCGAGGTTCAAGGTTCAAGGTTGAAGAGTAGATGGAAGGAAGGAATTCACGGTTCACGGTTTACAGCTTAAGGTTAAGAGAAGAGATTTTTCGCTGCGCTCAGAATGAAAGATCTATTAGAGGATGGATTTTTTAAAGTTCTCGATCGACTGCTGATAATAGGGTGTTTGGACGGCGCCCTGTAAGATCGGATCGTTCACTTCCTTCATCCAGGCGTATAACTTTCGGGAAAGTTCTTTGACGACGGGAGCGTTTTCTTTGCGTCTGGCGATATCGTGAAATTCATGGGGATCCTGGACGATGTCGAAAAGCTGCACAAACGGTCTCGGTTTGCCGGTGGTAGCGGCGCGCTCGGTATGCTGCGCGAACCGGACCGGATCCACATCGATGGGGAATTTCATACAGCGGCCCGCCTGGAAAAAACGGGTTAGCTTATAACGTTCCGTACGAATACACCGGGATTCGTTATCGCGGAACATGGCGGGGGTGAATTGGGCGTAAATTTCCTCACGCGGTTTTTCGGTGGTTCGGCCCTGCAGGAACGCGGCAAAACTCACGCCCTGCAGATTCGTCGGTTTGGGTACGCCAATCAGATCCAGCAGGGTCGGTAGCACATCGACATGACTGATCAATTCCTGAACTACCTTACCGCCGGCTAGGCAGCTTTCGGGCTGATACATCAGCAAAGGCACTTCGATGCCGGCATCCCGAAGGGTCCACTTGGCGCCCGGATAGGGAATCCCGTGATCGGCAGTAAAGATTACCATCGTATTCCGGGCACAGGCGCCGGATTCGAGGGCGGTGAGAATCCGTCCCACGCAGGAATCGAAATAGCGGATCTCCTCCTGATAGCGTACCAAGTCCTCGTGCATGGCGGGATTATCGGCGAGGTACTTCGGAATGAACACCGGATTGGCGGGATCGTAGGAGCGGTGTTTGAATGATCCGCCCCGGCGATGCACTTCGAAAAAACCGACCTTTAAAAAGAAAGGAGAATTCTCCGCCTTTCGTTGGGTAAGGAAATTTTTCGCTAGTTTGACGGTGTTCTCGGCTTCGGTTTTCGTGGTCAGGACCTGTTGATACCCATATTTCTGCGCTTCCGTTCGGTGGAAGACATGCTGGAATCCACAGAGGAAGGTTTCGTATCCTGCCTGTTGTAATAGGTTAGCCGTATGTTTTTCTCCCTCGTTGAATTTCCACCACCAGGGCGCATGGGTCAAACCCATGAGTCCGTTGGCCTGGGGATATCGACCGGTATGCAGGGCGCCCCGAGCGGGACTACAGACCGCTGAGGTGGAGAACATATTGGCAAAGCGAATGCCTCGTGCCGCCAGCCGATCCAGATTCGGGGATTTCACCTGGCGAATTCCGTAACAGCCCAGATGCTGCCCCAGGTCATGGCAGGTAATCATAAGGATATTCGGCCTTTTGCCCGACGCTGCGGTTTCTGCTGCTCTTATCGGCAGTGAGTTCAGAATAGCATATCCGGTCACACCGCCGGTCGTCTTCAGGAATTGTCTGCGATTCATAGAAAGCATCCTTTGGGTACAGGTTAAATTATGATTCTCCTATCGTGATAGGCATTTTACCACAAAATGAGAATCCAAATCAATACGAGAATCTGACAAAGGGTGTAAAATTCAAGCACTTGCTCGTCCAGCGAAGTTTATAAAACCGGGTTGCCATTTGGTTCATTTTGATTATAATAACGTTATATTGATATCGAACGAAACCTTTAGCCAAAATAGGAGATGGAATCATGTCGTGCGATCAGAATCACAATCCAATGAATCCTTGCAATTGTTGTGTGAGCAAGTCATGTGGGGTCACTCGTCGCGAGTTTATCGCGGCTGCGGGCGCGGCGGGCGTGGCACTGGGCACGTTAGGCTCGATCTCATCGAGTATCGGGGCGGAGGGGGGCTATCAACCGACGCCGCCGAAACCGTTGAAGGTGCAACCGGTGCTGACGATACAGACGTTTACGCCTGTGAAGCAGAGGAGTTGGCGACCGTGGGGCGGTTTTCATACCAAGGAAGATATCGCCAAGGAAGAACAGCGGATTCAGCAGGAACTGAAGCAACTGCAAACGAAGTCGGATTTCTTATTAGAGATCATGCCACTGGCGACGATCCATCGAGCGGATCAGGCGGCGAAACTGGCGAAGGGGCCTCAGGACGTAACCATAATTTACGCAGCGAATGTGGGGCTGGGAATATTGGAAGCGCTGACGAATCCAGAGAAGTGGACGATGATGTTCGTGCGACATAAGTCGGGGCCGGTGTATCTATGGTACGAGATCGCGCATAATCGTTATCTGCGTAAGACGGTGGACAATTACGGACAACCGGGGATGGATCATCAGGACGTGGTAGTGGATAAGTACGACGATCTGGGCTGGCGGCTGCGGGCGTTGTATGGATTGAAGAATACGCTGGGGAAACGAATTGTGGCGGTCGGGGGCGCAAGCGGGTGGGGCGCAGGCGGTCGCAAGGCGCCGGAGATCAGTAAAAATCTGTGGAAGATGGATATCCAGTCGGTGGACTATAAAGAACTGGGAGTGATGATCCAAAAGGCCCGTCAGAACGAAAAACTGGTCAAACGATGCAAACACGAGGCGGAACAATACCTGAAACAGCAGGGAATCACGCTGAACACGAATACGGAATTCGTGCAGAGGGCTTTTGTGTTGAATGAGGTGTTTAAGGATATATTAGATCAGGCGAAGACCGATGCTTTTACAATCAATCAATGTATGGGGACGATAATGCCGATATCGGAAACGACGGCGTGTCTGCCGCTCAGCCTGTTAAATGATTCAGGATACACGGCGTACTGTGAATCGGATTTTGTCGTGATTCCATCGGGGATTCTGCTGCATTATATATCGTCGCAGCCGGTGTTTTTGAACGATCCGACGTATCCGCATCACGGGATGGTGACGCTGGCGCATTGTACGGCGCCGCGTAAGATGGACGGTACGCACTACGAACCGACGAACGTATTAACGCACTTCGAGTCGGATTACGGGGCGGCGCCGAAGGTGGAGATGAAACTGGGTCAGAAGATCACGGTGATCGATCCGGATTTTAACTGTAAGCGGTGGATGGGCTTCGAAGGGGAGATCATCGATAATCCGTTTATGGATATCTGCCGCTCCCAGATCGACGTGCAGATCCAGGGGGATTGCGATACGCTGGTGAAAGAAACACGAGGTTTCCACTGGATGGTTTCTTACGGCAACTATCTGAACGAACTCGGTTATGCCTTGAAGAAGGTCGGAGTGGACTGGATGAATCTGACGAAAAAGGCGTGATAAGAAAGTGGTGAGTGATGAGAGGAAATATTTTTCGCTGCGTTTAAAATAACAAAACGTTGGAAGGCAAGATGCAAGCCTACGCTTCGGGTAGGCCTGTCGTTCGTGGAAATGAAATCCGACACCCTCATCATACGGAATTGAGATGAGGGTGTTTTTGGGTCCGGGGAACTGCTATATGAGAAAATACATCGTAACTTATCTTATGGTCATTTTTTTAAGTGCCGGCAGCGCGAAGGCTCAAAACGCAGACAGGCCAGAGAAAGTCAAACCTCGTGTGTTTGCGTTGAATCCTGATAAGCTGGTAGAGGCGAAAACACGGTTGGCGAAAGGCGATGTGGATTTACGGCCGGCGATGAAAAAACTCCGAGCGGATGCAGAGGAGGCGTTGCAGGTCAAGCCGGTCTCGGTGATGGATAAGACGTTGACGCCGCCCAGCGGGGATAAACATGATTATATGAGTTTCGGTCCGTATTGGTGGCCTGATCCGAAAAAGAAAGATGGTCTGCCGTACATTCGGCGGGATGGAGAAAGAAATCCGGAGGCGCGTACAAATGCTTCGGATCGACCGGCGATGGAGCGCATGGTGGAAGCGGTGGAAACGCTGGCATTGGCGTATTATTTCACCGAGGAGGAGAAATACGCCCAGCATGCGGCGCAACTGCTGCGGGTGTGGTTTTTACGTCCGGAAACAAAGATGAATCCGAATTTAAACTTCGGTCAGGCGATCCCTGGGCGAACTCAGGGGCGGGGAATTGGAATTATCGATACCACGAAACTCATTCGCATCGTGGACGCCGTCGGCCTGCTCCAAACTTCCCCAAGCTGGACAAGAAACGACCAAAAGCAAATAACGGCATGGTTTGATGCCTATCTAATTTGGCTGCGGACGAGTAAACATGGGAAAGATGAAGATCGAACAAAAAACAATCACGCGACTTGGTACGATGCCCAAGTTGCCAGTTTCGCAATGTTCGTGGGGAAAGATAGTCTAGCGAAACAGGTATTGGAAAAGGTGAAGAAACGTCGGATTGAAACGCAGATCGCACCGGACGGTCGGCAACGGTATGAGCTGACCCGGACCAAGTCGTTCGGGTACAGCGCAGGGAATCTGATCGGATTCTTCACCCTGGCATCCCTAGGTGAGCGCGTGGGAGTGGATTTGTGGCATTATCAGAGTACCGATGGTCGCAGTATTCGTAAAGCGCTGGATTATCTGGCGCCGTATGCCGACCCGCACAAGAAGTGGCCTTATCAACAAATCTCAACTCTGAAACGATCCCGATTATTTTCTTTATTGCGAAGAGGATCGATTGTTTATGATGATCCCGAGTACGAAGCCCTAATCCGGAAACTGCCACAAAGCGATATTGATGCCGATCGCGCTCAACTTCTCTATTGCCGATGATCATATGATAATCTGTTAAAATATTCTTTATTCCCAATCGATATACAGATACAATATGCAGAATGATAATGTTTATCCAATACAGGAGTGTAATTATGTTTAACAAACAGACACGGAATCGATTTGGTTTACCGGTCCTGTTCTTGATGCTCTGGCTGGGATTCGGTTTGGGACCAGCGGTTTCTCTTTTGGCGCAGGAGCCTTCGTATGATAATTCGGTGGTGATGATCCGGAGCGTCAGTCAGGGCTGGGATTATACCACGCCCTGGAAGAAACATTCCATGAGCGGAGGAAGCGGCACGGGATTTATCATTGCGGGCAACCGGATTCTGACGAATGCCCATAACGTCAGCAACAACCGCTACGTGGAGGTGCGCAAGGAGAATTCGGCGCAGCGCTACCCGGCGCAGATCGCTTTCATCGGGCATGATTGCGATCTGGCGCTATTAACGATACCAAGCGACGATTTCTTTGCGGATATGACGCCCCTGGAACTGGGGGGGATACCGGAGGTCAACACGGCGGTCTATACCTATGGATTCCCGGTCGGCGGCCAATTGATCTCGGTCACCAAGGGAGTGGTATCGCGGGTGCAGATGGATTTATACAGTCATACCGGCGCCGACGGCCATCTGGTAGTGCAGACGGATGCAGCGATCAATCCGGGCAACAGCGGCGGGCCGGTAATCCAGGACGGCAAAGTGGTCGGGGTGGCGTTTCAGGGATTGCGGGCGGCGGATAATATCGGATACATGATTCCCACAACCGTAATCAAACACTTTTTGAAAGATATTGAAGACGGTACGTATGATCAGTACGGTTCCCTGGGATTCAATTATTTCGAAGGTTTGCATAATGCGGCGTATAAGGAATATCTGAAAGTGCCGCAGAACCAGCAGGGAGTCATTGTCCTGCGAACGTTGATGAACAGTTCGGCGGAGAAAGTGTTGCAACCGGGGGATGTCGTTACGCGATTTGATGATTACGATATTGATAACGACGGGATGGTGCGGATTTACGGACGACGATTGGATATGTCGGAGGTGATCGAAGAGAAACAGATCGGAGATTTCGTAAACGTAACGTTTTATCGCGACGGGAAGCAGCAACAGGAAAAATTGCAAATTGCTCTGAATCGACCGGTACTGGAATACTCGCTGCAATTCGACGTGGCGCCGCGGTATATTGTATTGGCGGGCTTGACGTTTACGCCGCTATCACGGAATTTCCTGCAGACCTGGGGTCCTTCCTGGCCGACCAGCATTCCGTTTTACCTGCGTTACCTGTTTGCGGCTTCGTCGGAACTGAATCGCCAGCGCGCGCGGAAGGAATACGTGGTGCTGTCGGAAATCATGTCGGATCAGGTCAATGCCTACGCGGATGAATTTAAGAATATGCCGGTGGAAAAAATCAACGGCGTCCCGATTTTCCGTCTGGAGGACATTCCCGGCGCCTGGGACAAGGCAAAGGATGGTTTCTGTGTCCTGGAATTCATGGGCAGCGAAAGGCCTTTGGTTCTGGATGCGGAACTGGCCAAAAACCGTCAACAGGCGATTTTGAATCAATATCAAATTCCCAGTGATCGACGTTTGGAGAACTAATTATGACGCACTCACGATATTCACTTTTATTTGCAGGATTATATCTACTTACCTTTTTCTCCCAGGCGGGCGCCCAGGCGCCGGTGGAGGATCCGGTGAGCGAGGCGATGAAACAATCGCTGGTATTTCTGGAAATCGCGGCATACCCTTATGATCATTACCAACCCTGGAAGCGCATGGACCTGGTCCAACGAACGGCGTGCGGTAATGCGGTGGGACCCTACGAAGTGATCACGACGGCATCGCGAGTGACCGACGCCGCTTATATCAGGGCGCGCCGGTTCGGCCAAAACGAATACATCAACACGCAAATTAAAGTAGTCGATTACGACAGCAATCTTTGTTTGTTACAACTGGATCGCAATTCGATGTCCAAACCGTTACAGCCCCTGGAGTTTTCCGAAATCTATCAAAAAGGGGCCCAGGTGGATTATTACTGGCTCAGTTCGATCGGGCGGATGCAATCCGGCCGCGGGTACATCGAAG
>CAZNQT010000265.1:0-6859 GCA_964574885.1 uncultured Pirellulales bacterium | reverse complement strand
TCCCCGCCCTGGTCACATTGGACCGGGATACTCTTTGGCAGGTTTTCACCAATACTAATTGCCCTCACCAGCAGGAGATTATCCAACACGCCCAAAAACAAATCGCCGAACAGCAGTCCCCCCACGAAATCGAAATCATCCCCGTCCGCTCGCCCTGCCTGTCTCTCCGACAACATGTGGAATTCAGACGCCTGCCCAAAACCGCCGACCTCTATCACTATCCCCATTTTGACGCCCCCCTCGCAATGCGCGACCCGCCGCTCGTAATTACCATTCACGATCTCTACCCCCTCACGGTACCCGGCTATTGTTCCGCCCTCAAACGCGCCTACTTCCAGCGACTCACCAGGCACAATGTCCATCGCGCCGACAGAGTAATCGCCATCTCCGAGTACACTAAAAAAGACCTTATCCAATCTCTACATATGCCACCCGAAAAAATTACCGTCATCCCCCAGAGCCATGCCCCCCAATACCAACCCATTGCGGATGTCCAACTCCTGGAATCAATCCGCCAAAAATATTCCCTCCCGAACCAATTCATCCTCTATACCGGCAACCATAAACCCCACAAGAATCTCCCGCGTCTCCTCCAGGCCTTCGCCCAACTCAAAGACTCACTCCGCGAAACCTTCCCCCTTGTACTCACGGGCCGGGTTAACGCCGAAGCAAAACAACTCCTCCAACTCTCGACGAAACTGAATATCCAAAGTCAGGTTCGCTTTACCGGCTGGCTCGATCAGCAGGACCTGCCCGCCGTCTATAATCTCGCTTCCCTCGTGGTCCTGCCCAGCCTCTACGAAGGATTTGGCCTGGCCACCCTTGAAGCGATGGCCTGTGGCATTCCCGTCGCCTGCTCCAATGCCACCGCTATCCCCGAAGTTGTCGGTCCTCTGGGCCGACAGTTCGATCCCTATAGCATCGAGCAAATCACCCAGGCCCTCACTCTTGCCCTCGAACATGACTTAAACGACGATCAACTCCGCCGGGCCCTCCTCGACCACGTCGCCAAATTCTCCATCCACACCACCGCCCAACTAACTTACCGCCTCTATCGCCAGGTCGCATCTTCATAACCTTCGCTGTACCTTTAAATCACCCGGGTGACACGAACAAATTCTTATTTGTCCGTGGCGATTACCAACCATTCTTCAACAAATCCTCATATTTAGTCCCGCGTTAAAGACGAAATGGGAATATGTCAAAAACCACTTCATAATCCCCGCTCCGAAGAGGCGACCTGTCCGTGCAAACAGGGGAATGGGCGTAATATTTATCCACAATAACAAAGAACTGTGGTATTATAATTTCAACACGAAGAAATCAAAACGGATTTTCAATAGTGATGACATTCATTAAATTATTTCGTGGATGATTATTTGGACGAGTTATTTCTTTCGGAACAGCAGGTAAATAAAGAACGGGCCGCCGACCAGGGCGGTGATGATGCCGACGGGCATTTCGGTGGGGGCGACGAGGGTGCGGGCGATGGTATCACAGGCGACTAATAAAGTACCGCCGGCGAGAAAGGAGGCGGGCAACAGGATACGGTGATCGAAGCCGCTGAGACGACGGATGGCATGGGGGACTAATAAACCCACGAACCCGATCGGGCCGGCAATGGAAACGGCGCCGGCGGTCGCTAATCCTCCTCCTATAAGCGAGAGTCGCTGCACGGATATTACCTCGACGCCATACCCCAGGGCCATCTCTTCTCCCAGGGCTAAAAGATTATAACTTCCCATCAGCATAAACAGCATACCGGCGCCGGGTAGCAGCAGCGGCAGCAAAGCGGCCAGAGATCGATATCCGACAATATCCAATCCGCCCATCAGCCAATGGTCCATAGCTACCAGTAAATGGGGACTGGCCAGGTAGCGAACGAATAAAATCAGGGCGCCGCAGAGAATACCTACGGTGACGCCAGCTAATAGTAAGGTGTTGGTCGAGACGGATTTCGATCGCCGGGCCAATATGTATATAAACCCCAGCGTCAATCCCGAACCAACCAGGGCGGTCAGTTGTACCGACGAAAACGGCCCCCAGGTCAGACTCAAACCCGGAATTAAAATCGCGATGACGGCGCCAAGGGCGCCGCCGCCGGTCACGCCGAGCGTATAAGGCGTCGCCAGGGGATTTCGCAGGATGACCTGGAATACGCTACCAGTTAAGGCCAACGAGCCGCCGACCAGAAAGGCCAACAGGACTCTCGGTATCCGCTGATAAAAAAATATCTCCGTCGGGATATTCCAGGCGTGATAGAAAACATCGTGAACCACTTGCCGGACATGGATTGTTTCGCCGCCGATAAAGGGTGCGATCAATAACGTCAGCAGAGCCGGCAGCAGGTACGCTATACACGAAAGGATCAGAGTTCGACGGGTAACCAGACCTTTCATGTCGAATCTCCCTGGTTATCAATTGGTTCGTTTTTCTCCGATTCCTGTTGATGATGGCAAGGATGACCTTCGGATGAAGAGGGCCGATGTGGCTCAGCCGCCCTCGGCTGAGCATTTTTTTTCATCGCACACCCGAGGGCGGGTGTGCCACATTTATTGCGCTTTGCCAAGGGCAGCACCACCGGTTGGCCGTGGACCGGATGCGTATCAATATGAATATTGTCCGGATAGACGGTTCCTAATACGGATTCCCGGATAACCTGATTTGCGGTTCCCTGGTGAATCACTTTTCCTGCCTGCATAAGAACCAGTCGGTCGCAGAATAAAGAAGCCAGGTTCAAGTCATGCGTCACGACCACCACCGACAGCCCCTGTCGTACCTGCTGTGCCAGCAGTTCAAAAAACCGCACCTGATGATGCAGATCCAACCCAGCGGTCGGTTCGTCCAGCAGCAGGACTTTCGGTTCCTGGGCGAGCACCGAAGCCAACAAAACACGTTGTCGTTCGCCACCGGAGAGATGCCAAAGCGAACGGTCTCGAAATTCCATGGTTTGGGTCTGTTCCAGGCAACGTTTCGTAATGGTTACATCCTTGGGGTCCAGAAATCCTAATCCCCTGGCATGGGCGTATCGACCCATCGCAACGACTTCTTCCACACGGTAATCAAACAGGCTGGTTACATTTTGGGGCAGGTATCCCAGAATCCGGGCAATGTACCGGCGCTCCAGTTTATGTATTGGCTTGTCCAACAGTTTAATGCTTCCGGCATCGGATTTGAGAATTCCGGCGGCGATCCTGAGCAGGGTGCTTTTCCCGGCGCCGTTAGGTCCGATGACGCCTATGATTTCGCCGGCGTTTACCTGCAGAGAGATATCGTGTAACTGCCATTCGGTTTGCGTATAGGTATAGCGAACCTTCTCAATTTCCAGGAGCGAATGACTCATCGTTGTTCTCGGGATGAAACATTTGGGCCATTAAGGCGGCAGTTTGCGCCAGCCGGGGGCCGGGAATCATAAAATAATCTTCCGTGGGAAAATACACCTTCCTATCTCTAACCGCCGGCAGAGAGCCCAGCCTCTGCCATTCTGCGAGAAATTTCGCTTTCTCAGCATCGCCCAGATTTTCGCCCGGATGCGGCTCAATAATCACTTCCGGTTGACGTTGTAACAGGGCCTCTTTCGATACACGCGTACTGCCTGGCGCCAAATCAGTGAATATATTTTCACCGCCGGCGATTTCAGTCAGTTCGTTGACAAATCGGCTGCTGCGGCCAATGGTATGCAGTCCCGTCAGAGTGCCCGCGGTTCGGTTCATACAGTAAAACACTCGTTTGGGCTTTCGATTCGTCAGGCGGGAACGTATAGTCTGCAGCGAGTCATTCGTATCGTTACATAACTCGACCGCTCGATCCACACAATCCAGCGCCTCGCCGATACGGATCCAGTCGATGTAGATTTTTGACAGACTGTCCATGTCCACGTGCAGTACCGCAATACCATGTCGTTGACAGAAATTTGCAATTTTTGCGGATTGTCCCAGGGTGATGATCAGATCCGGTTTTAGAACTAAAATTCGTTCATAATTGGGATTAAAAAAACCGCCTACCTGGTTCTTTTGTTTTGCTTCGTCGGGGAAACTGCAAAAATCCGTTACGCCTACCACTCGGTCGCCGCACCCCAAAGCAAACACGGATTCGGTGACGCTGGGGATCATACATATTATACGTTGGTACGCAGGCGAATTTTCTTTACCGAGAGTTTCCGATTCCGAGGCAATCAGGGCGGGTCTGTATTGATCCAGTTTATAGATGAAACCGGATAGAATAATCCCGATGCCAAACAGCAGCCAGGAAATAATGATAATACGAGATTTATTCATACGTCAACTCGCAGAATTGAAACCACAGATTTCACGGATTACACGGATTTTTTTACCATTATCCTATTATGTTTTTAATTTTACTTTGTCATTTTGCATTTTACTATTTGATTTTTCCATTAAGGAAAGCGGGCAATCGTAACCAGAACTCATCGTAGATCAAACGGACTATTGTCCATCGGCTCAAACCATCCCAGCATCATTTCGCTCGATTTTACTCCGTACACGTTCGTGGAATCGTTTGGAACCATGGCATAGCCGTCAACATGACCATCCGCCCAGGCTACATTGACCCGATCCAGGTGACGAAAATGAAGCGAGGGAGAAGCATACCACTGGGTCATCGGTTCGCCATCCGAGCCGATAAAGAACGGCGGCTCGGCAAAGGAATATTCCAGAAAATAGGGAACGTCATTATCCAGCTTGGCCATCGCCGTATCGGTAAACATCAGCGTCTCGCTGGGATATTTAACCTGACCGGCTTTGCTGCTGGTTTGACAGGCCTGATCGTACGGTCTGCCGGACCAGAGCAGCGATCCCAGGTACGTCATGTTATAGCCGTACCCGCCGCAGCCGTCTTCAAAGTCCCACTCCCAGGGTTTCAGGTGGCGAAAATCCACGTGCTGCGAACATTGTTTTACCTGCCCGTCGGAGAGATAAATCACCAGAGGACCTTTACGGGGATCAAATGGTTCATTCAGATTCATACGCACACCGTGCCAGCGATGTAAATTATCACCAGCGATATCCGCCGCTGCAATCACATATCGATCCTGGTTTTCGGCGGTATACCCGTTGTTCGCCATTGACAATTGTCGCAGGTTACTACGACAAATCGCGCTTCGGGCCTGCAACCTGGCGCGAGCTAAAGCGGGAATCAGAATGCCGGCCAAGATCGCGATGATGGCAATCACCACCAATAGCTCAATCAGAGTAAATGCTTTTTTATCCTGTCTGTGCATAGAAAAATATCCCACCGTTTAGTTTTCGCGGCGCCACGTTTCTTCTTGCAGCCATTGTTCCGCGATCACGGCAAAATCTTTCATATTGATTATCCGGTCTTTAGGCTCGGCTAAATCGCAGCGGGAGAACCACCGGTCGCGGCCGAAATGACTCAACCATGCGCTGATGAATAATTCCAGATCGTAAAAATCCACGATCCCATCCAGGTTGATATCCGCCTCATATTCCTGTTCCCGCAATACTCCGATCGCTTCCAGATCAAATCCCCCGGACCCCCAGGTGAGCCAAGCGTCGTAAATGGGGTGATCGTCCCTATAAGAATTCCAGTCCGGATAGGTGTTGGGATCAATCCGTTTCCGGGCTTCGTCTCGAAAATCGCCGCTGCCGGGAATATCGACAATATGCACATAATGAATATCGTACAGATCAACCAGACCGCTTACCACGTTCACATCATCCGCGAGCATTCGCAAGTCGAAAGGGGTTCCAGTACATACACCGTAGGCATTAGGATGTTTACCGGCTAAGCCATGAAGGTTCGATATCTCCAGTTTCAAATACGGATAGGGACCATTCGGTTTATCCGTTAGACTCACCGAGGGAAAGCGAGCGAAGTGAGTTCCGTCCGAGGAAACCTCGACGTAAGCCAACTCGGCGAACATGACCCCTTCCACCGGACCACCCGTAGGAAAATAATTGTTGATTTGCCCGTTTTCGAATACCACAAAATCGTATCCGTTACCGTCTCGGATAGCGAAATTCGGATCGGTCAGGTTATTCGGATCATCGGGATTGCTAAAAGTCAGCGTAATTTCGCCCGGCAGTTTTCCTTGGGCGATTTCCTGGACATCCAGGTCGCCCAGACTGACAATGTTGAAAGGTTCTCCCGTTGCCGGTCCCAATGCCTTGGTCGGATCGTTCCACACGCCGCCTGTCCATTCATCATCGGCAGGGTGATAATTTTGGCATCCCGTCGCCCAACCGCGAAAGATGGGATTTATTACCGCATCGTCATCGTACAACGGATCAGCATGCCGCCCATCCGCACCGATATAGCCATTGACGCCCGGGTCCGTATATGGCCCCGCCGTACTACCTAGGACAGGATGGATAACCATAAAGTTCACGAAGAACGTGAAGGTAACGGAAATAAAACGTTCATTATTAAACATACTTTGAATTTCCGTAGGGTATGCTTTGCATACCTTTTTTATAGGTAGGCACAGCCTACCCTACTTTTTTCCTACATCGAATTACCAAGCTACCCAATCCTAATAAAATGACGCTCGTCGGTTCGGGCACATACGTTACATTATCCATCGCGAAATAGGTTGGCGTATTCATACCTAAGGCGCCGACGTCGCTGGAGGCCACGCTGAACTCCAGACCGGTTACTGCTCCCAGGCTGCTCAAATCCACCCATACCCATTCATCGACGATGTAATCTTGCTCGTTGTCGGCGAAGCGATAATCCGCCAGATAAAATTCCACGATGCCGGTCGGCTGCGAATCGGCGCCGATGCCTGTGATAATCAGTTTATACCAGTCGGGATCGTCGCCTGTAGCTCCGCCGAATCGCTTGGACGGGCTCTCCCCGTTCCGCATCGCCAGCGCCGCAT
>CAZNQT010000264.1:0-6875 GCA_964574885.1 uncultured Pirellulales bacterium | reverse complement strand
TTCATAACCCGGCCCCTTTCAATTTTCATTAAATTGATTTTGATAACCTTAAAAAAATATATCTTGGATCAGGCATTATTAATATATCCTATAATGAGAATCATGTCAAGCAAATCCTTACAAATATTCCTTATTTTTGTCCCAGCGTAAAAAAAATGAGGAGTACCGCCATTGTGCACTTCCCCTCGGTCCGCTAGAACCGGTCGAGAACGCATGCCGACGGCACCCCATACGGGGCACCGTTCCACTGTGCGAATCTCGACAAAAAGTCTAGCGGTTTAGGGAAAGAACGCTCACTGGTACAGTGAATTTCGTATTAACTTGTCACAGGATTCGGCTCTTTATCCGAATCGGATATTTGGCAGTACCTCCAAACAGAGTATTGATAATAGTTCAACCCAAACTACATGTACTATACCACGATTCTATACCTGATTCAACTAAAATAATTGTTAATTTACGAAAACGTAGTAAAACTCATAAATATCATATTTTTCAAAGACTTACGCTGCTTGGCAAACGTTGATTCAGTTATTATAGAGAACAGACATGTCCGTCACGGTCTCGGCCGCAGATATGGATGCGGCGATGGGCTATTGGAGGGAAACCCGCCGGGATGGTGTCCCCGTCATCCATCCGAATCCAGCCTTCCACCTGGCCAAATTCGCCGGTTGCTTTTGCCTGGAACCAGCCTTTCTGTTTTTGGGACTGCACTTTAAATCGTTCCTGGAGTCCGAAAACAGCCATCACTGCCGCAATGCGGGTAGTATTCGATTTCTTCACGGTCTCCGCTTTCACGTGCCAATGGTTGGCCTTTTGCTTATGGTAGGCATCCGGAATACCGTAATTATATGGAGTATCGAATTTATCCGTCTGAGATAGAACCAGACCCTGGGGGCAGTCCAGGTACACCTCCAAAGTAGCTCCCTTGCGACGGGAGGTGATCTTTGTGTCCTTGATGACCATCTTCTCGAAGGCGTGCAGCATCCATTGATATTGACTCTCAACGGGTGCTTCTATTTCATCCAAGAGCAGAAAGAGACCGGGCCGCAGGAACAGAATACGGCGAATCCATTTTTTTAATTTTCCGAGGTAAGCAGGCGTCGCATCCCCGGCGACATAGGAATATCCCGGCGCTTCTTTAAAGTCAATGATAGCGCCGTGGGCGGCAGCAGAACGAATCTTCTGCCCCTGACCATCGACCAATATGCAATTGTTCGCTTTGGTAGAACGTGTCCATTGGGCATGGTGAGGTTTGCCATAGGAAGGGCCGTAATATCCCGATGGAATGGCCAGCGCGGCGCCGCCTTTCATAATCGCAAAGGCGTTCTGATCGGCGTGACTATGGGAAACACTGCCGTAGGGACTGCTTTTAAAGATCAGACAGGTGTCGTTTTCCGGATCGGATACATCGCTATGTAAACCCGCCCAGCCGACGCTCTTGAACACGGCGGAATTGGGTAATTTGGCGGGAGCTTTCGAGGGCAATTCATCCTCATGCAACAAGGAGAGGAAACCACTGCTATTACCCCGATAGCCGGGAATTTGTTTTACCCACCAGCCAATATAAGGATCCTGGTACTGATGGGCATGAAATGCCATCAAGTCGGCATAGCCGCTTCCTCGGTGAACGCCGGGACCGCCCGATTCGGCGCCATCTCCAAAAGGTCGGATTTCGCCATGGTTCGCCGTACAGTAAAAGAAAAAGTAGCGCACACGGTTAAAGAAGGGACGCTGCCAAAGATTATAACCTGCGAGCTGACGTAATCCCTCGAGAGCGGGAATGTAAAAGGTATTGTACCAGAGTCCGTAAGCGGTACCTTCGGCCCAGCCGCCATTGATTCCGGCCCAATGGGGGTAAAAGGTTAAAAGGGCTTTAAGCGAGTACGTTAACCAGGCGATGGTATCCGGAGTTTCGCCGGCCAGGGCCAGAGACATGTCGGTAAGGTATGCGATTAATCGTCCATTATGGCTCTCGCCCGGATACGTGAGATAGTTTCTGCGCTGAAGTCGTCGATACGTTTGCCCGGCTCGCTCACGGCACATTTTCGATACAATAATTCTTTCCCGGTCATTGAGAGCGTGGTAAAGCCAGTCATAAGCAATATGAGCACATTTGGAAAAAGAGAGGCCCGGTTCATCTCCCCATTTGGCGCTGACGGAGGTAACGTCATTATCGTCAGTGGGCCACGAAGCAATTTCGAGTAAGATTTTCTTGGCGGCGTTTGCATATTTCTCTTTTTCCGTCATGAGATACGCCAGGGCGAGATCCATCAAGGCGCCGTTCACATATCCGCGGAAATACCCAAAGTACTTCTGGTATTCCAGGCGTCGTACCCCAGGATCCTTGATTTGATGATATGTCGGATAATCCGGGATGCCTTTTGATAGTGCCTTCTCGGCGGCGGCTTTACAGGCTTTCCATGACTGGGCACGAGTAGATAGCAATGTCGAGCGAATGGCGTCGAGCTGGGATTGCGGATAGAGAATGCGCGGATGTTCCCTGGGAACACGAGAGAGCAGTTCGCCGGGATCGATCCAGGGCAATTCAGCGGCATCTTTTAAAATAGTAAAGGATTGTTTTCCACGCTGTGATATTTCCCGGTCGCGGCTGTCGAAAGCAACCACATCCCAGGTATATGTTCCGGGTGAGAGGACTCGATCCGGGCAGTGTACGGGATCTTTTCCCGTGGTTTGACTATAAATCCGATGTCCGCCTTGATCGAATATATCAACTCGATACCAGGCCGCGGCGGGACAGGGCAACCACGCCAGTCCCACGGGCGATATCTTTAGTTCAGCGCCATCAACAGGACGTGGGAAAAGCATTCTGTCGGATGTTTTTACTTTGAGAAAATCGGCAGAACGCTGTGGTTGGGCGATCGCATCTGTCCAGGGTAATGCGACACCGAGTCCGAGAGCTCCAGTGGTTTTAAGAAATGTTCGTCGTTTCATTCCTGGCTCCCTTTAATCATATTGGTAAGCACACCATTAGCTTTCTATTTTCAGACAATGATTAAATCGTTATGACGATCTGGTATTCTTAATTTGTTTCCGTAGTTTGAATAATTCTTTAAAGGCTCGGAAGATGACTTTCAGGTTGGCGCCGGATTGTTCGCCGGCAGTGCGAGGGTAATGATGGACGCCGCATTGGGCGATGCGATAGCCGGCGCGGTGGGCGCGGGCGAGGATTTCCGCATCGATCAGGGCGCCTTCGCTGTGCATATGGATATGATCGAAGATTTCACGGCGATACAGCTTGAAGGCGCAATCCACGTCCTTGATGTGAAAGTGAAAGAGCAGGTTCACGAGTTTGGTCCAGGCCCAGCCGTTAAATTTCCGCAAGGGCGTGTCTTGCCGATTAATCCGAAAGCAGGAAACAATATCGCAATTGTCGATATATGCAAACAGCTCCGGCAGTTCCCGGATATCAAATTGTCCGTCGCCGTCGGTGTAGAAGACCCATTCTTTGGACGCGGCGCGGAAACCGGATTGGAGGGCGCCGCCGTAACCGCGATTGACGGGATGATGCACCACGCGGATATAAGGATTCGATTCGACGAGTCGATCGGCAATTTCGGCGGTACGATCGGCGCTGCCATCGTTGACGATGATAATTTCAAAGTCGTCGCTAATGGTCGGCAGCACCTCCAGCGTCTGTTGGACCATTCGCTCAATATTATCCTGTTCGTTGTGACAAGGGAAAAAGACCGAAAGACTTATGCGTTTTTCCTCGGACACAGTAAACCGCCTTATTTCGCCTTAGGATTGGGAGGAGGCTGGGAGTTTTTCGGTGTTGGGGTATTCCTTTGTTGGTTCAACTGAATTTTTTCCCGGTTCAACTCCGCCCAAAACGCGGTATCCTTTTGGAACAGATCTTTCAAGAGATCGAATTTGTGTTGCAGAAGCTGCCGGCGAGCCTGAGGATCCTTTTTCAGTAAGTCGCGTAGCTCCCCGGAATTCTCCCGGAACATTCGCACAACTGCTTGTGGATGTTGTTGCGAAGCCTGTAATAAGGCCTGCGAATAATTCAAAAATGCCTGTTTTAACTTGTCGCGGGCCTGGGGATCCGCATAGAAAGGAATTAAAAGATTCGGTTTCAAGCGATCGATTTGGTATATGGCCATAGGCTGGGAGGTAAAGATTTCCATCAGCGCGGCGATATTGTGCTCCAATATGGTTTCAAACAGTTCCGACTTGTGGAGGGCCATGTCCAGGAGAATATTCGGATGCTTGATAAAGGCTTGCGCCAAGGCCTTGGGATTATCAGCATAGATTTGTTTAAAATCCTGGGTATGACGAATAATCAGCGACATCAGGGTTTCCGGTTGGTGGGGCAACGATTGTTGGAAGGAATCGTAATTTCGGGGATCATCAATACGCAGGAGTAGGAAATACGTTTTATTTTTATCGGCGTCCACGGGAATCCATTGCTTAGAATCTGTCAGGTACTCAATGATTCCTTTTTCTTTCGGTCGCCTCAGATAAATGAGAGCGACATTGAGCCCTTCTTCTTTGAGGATATCCGCGTACACATCCGGCGTGTACTCTCGGTAGCGACCGGGAGCGATTTGCTGCCTTTTGATCAGGGGCATGGAGCTAATGCTGATCCAACGTTTATAATGTTCGATGGTGTAGGCGGCCTGCGCGCGACCGTCGATGTATAATTTACAGGGAGGGGCGCCGGTTTGAGGATCCGGTATCTGATGAAAGGCGACAAATCCTCCCTGGGTCCAGTCGTTAAAGACGATCCCTTTCACTCCATACCGGCGAAACCAGGGCATGATGGCCACAGGCTGCGCATCAATCCCTACCATACGACGAAACATAGAAATAGTATTTTCCTTGTGCCGATGCAGATAGTCATAGGTAGTATCCATGTGTTTATGAAATAACCAACCGATAATACCGACGGGGATAAATACTATCAAAGCGCTTGTCCAGGCCCACTTCGTAGGCATGGGCGTTAATTGCAATGGCCGTTGGTGTTTTTGACGCCAGAGAAGACGAACCATGTTAATTACTTCCTGGGCGTACACGGCGAGAAAGGGCGCCAGAATGACACCGCCGAGGAAAATAAATCGTCGGGATTTTACCGACATCGCCAGCGTAATGGCAATCAGGGCGATTTGGGCCAAGTCGATCTTAGGCCACGGAAGATGTGCGAAGGTTTTTCTCCGTCGCTGTCGAGGGATGGAAGTTTGCGGTTTAAAGAAAAATAAAATCCACCAGGCTAACATAACCAGACCGAAGAGGACGAGGAAAAAAACATAGGGAGTGGCATGTCCGAAACCCTGGATATCCCAAATGGGCCTCCATTCAATGACTTCGCGCCATTGTTTGCCCTCATCCCCCGTGGCAATCATTAATGGATGCACCAGGTTTTCCCATCCGAAGGGGCTGAAAACGGCAGGAATTAAAATCACCAGCGCCGCAGCGCCGGCCAAGACCGACAGTCTTCGCTTTCCCACCTGGACGTAGGATTCGACTCTGATGTGCCCGGTACGTAGGGAAGATAGAAGGGCAATGCCGAGAATCAGAATTGCAGCGGCAATGGAGGCGCCCTGGCTGATCCGGAGAGCCGGCAGTTTTTGTTTAAGCATCCCGTATTCCGAAGAATCAGGTGCAATTCTTTGCAGGGTGCCTTCGATGGTGCTTGCCTCTGTCTGGAGATTGCCGGCACCGAGGAGTAAGACGGTAAAGACAATGGCGAGCCCTATGAGTAAAAAGGCATAGTTAGAACGACCGGCGTAATTTTGGATGACATGGCCGATGAGTAAAATCGCGAAAATCATAATCGCGTATATGAAACCGCCGTGCACGTTGGACCAGAGAATCATCACGGGGACCATGCCCGCCAGGGCCCAGCGGCGTCCTTTTTTCCAATAGCTGATCAGTAAAATCATGATCGCCGCGAAAAATATGGAACTCACGTTCGGGCGCAGATCGATAAAGGAGCGGCTCAAGAGCATGCCGAAGGCGACGGCGGAAGCCGCCAATATAGGATGCGCCCCCATGACGCGTGCGGCCCAGTACACGCATAGTGCCGTGAGGATGGCCTGGACAAATTTATAAATAACGATCAGAAATTCCCCTTTTTGGGGACCAAATTCATCCCCGCCCAGGGCGGTTTTCATCTTATAGAATAGAACATGAGTCAACCAGTTCTGATTCACCCAGCCGATATCTCCTTTGATGTCTGGATTGTAGGGTCGGGAATAGGCGCTGAGCGGATCATGCCAGGTCGTGTGAACACCGAACCAGTCGAGAACTTTCATTTGCCAGGTGCGGTCGGGATGTTCCTTGGCCCAGGGTCCGAGGGTATAGCGACCACAGGCCATCGCTACCCAGGTGTCCCCTCCGCCAATGGGCAGATCGGCGCTGTGTAACGCGGCGATCAAAACCAGCATGATACAGCCGAACCAGATCCAGCGCGTCCTGGTTTTTTTAGGCAAGGGAACAGCCGGAGGCGTATAAGCGCCTCCGACCATACCGGTTACTTTCTCGCCACTTTCGGGCGCCGGTGATTTGGTCTTCCCAGGTTTTTTGGTTTTAGATTTCATGGCGATCCAATGGAATCCAACCCGATGGAAATAGAGTATTTATCCTCCGTGATCCTTTAGGGTAAGAAGTTTTTAACTTTTTTTAATTTTGCCGGCAAGTAGTTCTTGACGACGAAATCCAGGCCATATTTCGCAAACGCCTGCTGCTCGACGCGAACCCCCGCTTTGAGCATCTGATTGATCGCGGCTTGCCATTCCTGGTGATGCTTGACGAACGGATCATTTTTCAGGGCATCCTTGGCCCGTTTGATATCCACTTCTTTAAGGGGGTGAGTGGGCAGTTTATAATCGACGACGTCCTGTGGCGTTACG
>CAZNQT010000263.1:0-6924 GCA_964574885.1 uncultured Pirellulales bacterium | reverse complement strand
AAATCATAAGCTCTCGAGATGGGATTGCGACACAGCCTCATATGTCAGGAAGGTACCAACGAGTCGTATTTTGGCAAATGAGGCGAAATTTCTACTCCAGCCCCACGTAGTCCAGACAGTTAGTAGGAAGTCGCAACGGGGGGCAAAAGGGCGCTCAAAGTCGGGAAGATTCGTTAGTTACTATATGGTAATAGGTTAGTCGGGCGGATCGGCTATGCCGGTAAACATTCTGGTTATTTCATTTTCCAGATGGCGGAAGTTCTTGTTACTTGCTTGCTATTTGGCAAAATATTGGATCGTTTAGACCGATTGTGGTATTTAGGATTCACGTAAGTATCGAATATTCAAGGCGTTAAACGGTCTGTTTGGCGCGGGGAAGGGAAATAGTACGTTCCTAACTGGTTTGGGTTAGACAAGATAGGTAATTTTTTAACGGGAATCCGGCGGGATTCGCAAAAATTGTGTTGTGTTTTAATATGAATCTCAGTATAATGTTTCCGTGATTCTGTTGTGAAGGAATGTTCTTTGGAAAATTTACAGGTTTGAAATGTACATGGGAAATCCCAGGTAATGATGTATTTGATTGTGTGTTGTCTGATAGGAGCGGCTCACGCTACCAATATCATTGTATGAAGGAGATTCACGTATTAAAAGTAACCTCCATGGAAGTACGTAGCTTTTATGAGTGAAAAAATCAAGAGAGGAAATGAATTAAATAGGAGACGGATTATGAGAAATTCATGTCTATTATTTCTACTAATTTGTTTGATGGCCCAGGGATTCTCTTTTGGTGCTGTGCTGCTTGATGACACTTGGGCCGATGCCAGTCGTGCGGAAACCAATCTGCCGAACGAATCCGCCGTTTGGGTAAGCCATAGCGATGATCTTACTATCAGCGCCAATTCACTGGCGTATGCACAAACTTCCTCTAGTCACAAGTTGTGGACTTACTTCATGCCGAATGGTTCGCCCCGATCGTTACATATCGGTGATAAACTGATCGCTACCATTGAGTTCATACCGCGTGTTGCTTTGTATAACTCCTCGTCTCGCAACTTCCGTTTTGGCCTGTTCTACGATCCGACCGATCCCCAGGCCCTGGTGGATATGAACAGCGATAGCGGCAACGGAGCCTGGACGGATTCAGAAGGCTATGGAGTACAAATAGCGCTGAGTACAGGCGCAACGGCGAGTACCAATGCCAATGTTGGCAAGCGTACCGACCTGTCAAACGCCAGCCTGATGGGCAGCGGTAGTGCCTGGACATTTACCAAAGCCGGCGCCGATATTACCAATGTGCTCGATACCATGTACACCCTGACGTTGGAACTGGATTACGTGTCCGCCAGTCAGATGGATGTAATCTTCTCCATTGCCGATGCCGGCGGGGTAATTTCCACGCACACCTATACCGACGATGGCGCCGTAAGCGGTACGTTGGCCGATGGTACACCCGGTGTGATACCGATCGCTACCCAATTTGACCATCTGTTCTTCCGCTTTTCTCAAGCGAACGGAACGGCCGATGTTCTTGACTTCCACAGGCTCAAGATCGAACATATTTTTTCAGAAGAGTCGGCGACGTGGGCTTCAAATCCGGATCCTGCTGATGCTGAGATTGACGTTGCGATTGACCTGTCAGGCCCAGATCGTACCATCCCCAATAACCTTTCCTGGACTGCTCCGAGTGATCCTAATATTGCTGAGATCAAGGGGTATGATCTTTATCTGGATCCGAATAACGCCAGAGTGGCCGGTCGTGATGCTGGTTGCCGGATTGCCGCCAGCACCGCCGGAGGCGTTACCCGGTATGATCCGGCAAGCGATTTTAACTACAAGGAAACACTTTACTGGGTTGTGGATACACGTTTTACACGTGTTGGCGACCCGAATTTGGGTACCCCTTCTGAGACGATCTATGTGGGAAGCCCTTCGACGCCGTGGAGTTTCACAACCGTAAGTGCCGCCCCGGTAATCGAGACTTATGACAGTGTTGTAACTGCCCTTTCATTACTTCCAGCCGCTTTGTCAGCCGTCGTAACCGATGCCGATGGGAACCTGGCTACTGCGGCATTTGCCGTGACTTCATCCCCGGTGGATTCCAATCCTGCTCTGCTGAATGAGAATGTAACCAATCCGTATGCGCCGAGTGTTGAGTTAGATACGGATATCGCGGGTACGTATGAAGTCAAACTGACGGTGAGTGACGGATCCAACGTCGTGGAAGCCACAGCCCAGGTTGACGTCTATGATGATGCTTGTGCAGCGGCTCAGGCTGCTTCGAGTTGGGCAGGTTTTAACGACATGGACTATGACGCGGATTGCGATGTGGACTTGGTCGATTTTGCCGCATTTGCCGCGCAATGGCTGGATGATCGTAATTTGACAGCGCAAGACACGCCTGCCTTATAGGTAAAGGATAGTAAAATAGAACAATCTCTACCGGGAGATTAATTCCCCCGGTTGGATGTAATCCTAAACGTAAGGAGAGTACGGTATCGGAAGAGAAGTATGTGATGTATGTGTAAAACCGATTGCTTATCGAATTAAAAGGAGAATGAATGGAAGTAAAAAACTTAAGTTGGGTGTGTAAGGTAAATGTGTAAATTTTTTTGGAGGATCGAAAAATGGAAAAATTATGTCTAATATTCTTGGGATCATGTCTGATGTGCGGTGTTTCTTTGGGGACGACGTTGCTGGATGACACCTGGGCAGATGGCAGTCGTGCGGAAACGAATTTGCCCAACGAATCTGCGGTTTGGGCAGGGCATCCCGACGACGTTACTGTGAGTCCGGGCTCCCTCCAATATGGTTCACCGGGTTATACAAGTAGCCACAAATTATGGACCTATTTTACCGCCGATGGCTCTCCGGCGACAATAGGAGTTGGACAGCAACTGATTGCTGCGATCGATTTTATCCCCAGAGGTTTATATACAAGCAGTTCGGAAAACTTTCGATTTGGACTGTTCCACGACCCGACGGATCCACAGGTTTGGGAGGACACAAACGATGACGGCGGCGGCGACGGCGATCCCTGGACGGATTCGACCGGCTATGCCGTACGGGTTACCCTGAGCAGTGGTGAGGGCGATAATCCTCAAGTCGGAAAACGCACTGATCTAGGCAACAGCAGCCTTTTGGGGAGCAGTGGCGCCTATGATTGGGATAGCGGCGGCGATGATGTTGAATTTATGGTGGACGATACCCTCTATACCGCAATGCTCGAACTGGACCGCATTGCGGCCGATCAGATGAAAGTAACATTCAGCCTTTCTGATGCAGGGGGAATCTTAACCCAGCATGCCTATTCGGATACGAGCGGGATTTATACGGACTTCGATCACCTGTTCTTCCGTTTTTCCAGTGCTTCTGGCACGGCCGATGTTATCGACTTCCAGAATTTCAATGTCCAACTAATTCCGGAACCGGCGACGATGCTTCTGCTGGGACTTGGCGGGCTAATGGTACGCAGAAGGAAACGTTAATGGTATGCAACCTTGATTTTTAAGGTGCTTTATACTCGTTTCCCTAAGCAGCAAAGCTACTGGATAGTAGTCTAAGAAAATGTGCGCCGAATGGTAGCAAGAGCGCACATTTCTTAAATTGGCTTTCGTATGTCAAATGGAAGGGCAGAGCTCTCGGAACGTAATCGGCCACCGGAAGATCGGCCGGGAACATCCCACCCGCGCCCATAACCAGCCCAAACGACAATAAGATCTCGGCGGCAGGGCCGTTTTTAGCCTAAAAACGCGGAAAATTGGGTTTGTTTTGTAATTTTTGATAAATCCTTGATTGACAACGCCTTCGGGATTCCTAATCCCTGGTTTCTCAGCGTAGTTAGGAGGGACGTGTGAAATTACGAAAAAGTATGAGTTTGATATACCTCGTGTTTGTCTGCACCGTTTCGGCGGCGTTTGGAGCGGACGGCTTTGGCGTGAATACGACCGGCGGAGCAGGAGGAACCATTCATACGGTCACGACGGCCGTCGAATTTCAAACCCTCGTCGAAACCGAAGACACACCCTATATTATCCAGGTCCAGGGGACTATCGACCTGGGTCCACTCGAAGACGGCGATGTGCATATTCAGTCGAACAAGACCATCCGGGGCATAGGCGAGAGTCCGACGATTATAGGAAATCTCCGTTTTAAGAATGACTGTTCCAATGTAATTATAGAGAGATTACACATCACCTGTCCTGAAAACCATGCTAAAGAGGAAGACGGCGTCAGTATAAAGGAGGATATCACCAACGTCTTCGTTACTAAATGCACTTTTTATGACTGCTATGACGGTTGCCTGGATATAACTCGAAGATCCGACTGGATTACGGTCTCCTGGTGTAAGTTTTATTTCACCTCCCCTAACGATAACAATGACCGTGTTATGCTTATCGGCGGAGGCGACAATCACAATGACGAGGGTACGCTGCATGTTACCCTCCACCACAATTGGTTCGGCGCCTTTTGTATGCAACGAATGCCTTCCCTGCGTTATGGTCGAGGGCACATATATAACAACTATTACCATTGCCCAGGCGACATTTATTGTATCCGGTCACGCATACAGGCGGAGTGTCTTATTGAGAACAACTACTTCGACAGCGTGAATAATCCGTATTATGTCTATATTAATGATGAGCCGCCGGAAGAGTACGGAAAAATACGAGCTACTGGAAATATTCGGGTGAACTGCACCGGTCAGGTCGATGACGGTGACGATGTTGTTTTCACGCCCCCTTATTCCTACCCACCCGATGATGCTCAGGATGTCCCGACGATCGTTCAATGGGGCGCCGGCGCCGATGGTAACGAGGGTTATCCCCCCCACTGGTATTTCACCCTTTACGGCGATTTCGACCGCAACGACATCGTGGATGTCAACGACCTTTCACAGTTTGTAGAGTACTGGCTGGATACAACTGAAATCACCGATGCGGATTACAACGAGGATGGGATAGTCAACGCTTACGAATATGCCCTTTTTGCCGACAATTGGCTTGATAGTACCCCTGACCTTACGGCGCCAGAGGCACCGGATACCCTATGGGCTTTGGCCAATAACGGAACGATCTCGCTCGACTGGGACAACAACAGCGAGTACGACCTGGACGGCTATCATATATATCGTTCGACGACTTCCGGCAGCGGTTACGTCAACATTAACGGATCCCTTTTATCCGACCCAAATTACACCGACACCACCGTCGTGAATGGTACGATGTATTACTATGTTACCAGTGCCGTAGATACCAGCGGTAATAAATCCGGTTATTCGGTCGAAGCCTGCGCCGTGCCCAGCCCAGACGATACGAGTATCACCCTACAAGAAAATGCGGTGGGCTTCTGCGGGCTCGACGGCGGAGTTGAAACCGAGGAACATTCGGGCTATACCGGTTATGGTTATGCCAACACGGACAATAACAGCGGCGCCGGCGTGGACTGGAGAATCAATATATCTTCGGTTGATACTTATACATTCAATTGGCGATATGCGAATGCTTCGAGCGACAGACCTGCCAGGCTACTGGTGAATGATTCCGAGGAAATCTCAAGTATCAGCTTTCCGGGAACCGGGGCCTGGGAAAATTGGAGTGAAGTTTCGGTGAGTGTAACTTTACCCACGGGTATTCAGGACATACGTCTGGAAGCCACGGGGAGTGAAGGTTTGCCCAACATTGATTATCTCAGGATCATCGGAACGGCCCCTCAAGCCGTGAGCTGTCCCTAGCCGTAGCCACTGTCGCCGGGGGAGTACCTACGAAGAAGTCGGTACGAAATTTCTTTCCTTATGAGAGTGATAATTATAATGTTTTTTAACATGAATCCCTGTATAATGGATTAATAGAATCTGGCGTGAAAGATTATTCTTTGGAAAATTCAAAGGATTGAATTGTAAATAGGAAATCCCAGATAAAATTTGGTTGTTTAAGATAAGGAGGACCGGATGGTGAAACAAACTTGAATTTCTTGGTGGAATGTTATGGTCCATTCATGCGACCGCACAGGTAAGGGGAAAATCCCTGGAGGCGGAAAGGAGGGCGATGGGAAGAACAAAGCAGTAATTAGTACATATACTTTATAAAATTCTGTGAGCAGTATGGGATGATGCGCAGCTCAAAACAACCATATCTGTTTTTATACGGGAGAGAATTATGATGAAACCAAAAATGTATATGATACTGTTAGCCCTACTGCTGATCTCGGATTTGACGGTGCACGGGCAGGTAGATGTAACGTCGCCGACAGATTCGATTATCGGCATCCCCAACGATGGGGTTTCGCAAAACGACGATCACGGCTGGCCGGCAGCTGAAGCGCCGCCGAACGCGATCGACAATCACTATGCCGGTGATGCGAACCGCACCAAGTATCTCCATTTCAAAGGCGAAGATCAGGCGACCGGCATTGCCGTAACGCCTGCGGCGCCGACGATTGTGTCGGGTATCCGGTTATGCACCGCCAATGACTCTGATGAGCGTGATCCTGCCGGTTATCAACTGTTCGGCTCGAACGTTACGGTCAGCAGTCCAGCCCAACTGGAAAACATCTCCTGGACCTTGATTTCCGAGGGATCTCTCTCGTTGCCCACCGAGCGCTTGACATGGATAGATCCTCCCATCTTCTTTTTTAATTCCACAGCTTATGCGCATTACAAGCTGATGTTCTATCCGGTGAGGAATCCGGCAACCGCGAACAGCATGCAGATCGAGGAAATCGAACTGCTGGGAACTCCGGAAAGCGGTTGGCCGCCCACAGTTGGTTCCGGACCGGATCAGTCGATTATTTTACCCAATAATACACTGGTTCTGAACGGAACGGTCCAGGATGACGGTCTCCCGCTGCCGGATGCTCCAAGCAATCCCAATCCGAACGATCCCAATAAGCTGCGCTGGGAATGGTCTGTGGTTTCCGTACCGC
>CAZNQT010000262.1:0-6980 GCA_964574885.1 uncultured Pirellulales bacterium | reverse complement strand
CCTTTTCCTTGTTGAGCTGTTCCCCGCTGGAAGGCCAGGTCTGTCTGGAGATCAGTCCGCTGATAATCTACCCGATCATCGACCGTATGCTGGGCGGCAGTAACGCCGAATTGTACATCCCCCAACGACCTCTGACCCAGATCGAACAACGTTTGGCCAACCGCATCATCGAACGGGCCTTGAGTGCGCTGGAAGATGCCTGGAGCAATATTGCCGACGTGAAATTTGAGGTAATCCAGCACGAATCCAATCCGCAGTTGGTACAGATCGTCGCGCCGAACGAAGTGGTGATTGTCATCGGTTTCGAGATCAAGATGGGCAACCGCGCCGGCTCCATGAGTTTATGTATTCCCTTTAATGTCGTCGAGCCGGTGATGCATCGACTCGCCAGCGAGGACTGGTTCAATTATCGCAAACAGAGTGAAAAGGAAGATCAACGGTCCCGGCTGCTGGAGAACATGGCCGAGGCAAAGTTGAAACTGCGTGCGTACCTGGGCCAGACCTCCATCAAGGTGAGGGATTTATTGGCCCTGGAGAGGGGAGATGTATTGAAGATTGAGAAAGAAGCCAACGAGGATCTGATCCTGCAGATCGAAGGCAAGAGTAAATTCGCCGGTCGCATCGGCCAGTTCCGAGGCAATAAGGCCTTCAAGATTACACGATCTTCCAAACCCGGCGAAAAAATCTAATCCCGATTTTTGCCGCTCTCCTGAAAACAACAAGATACTTCAACCTTCGAGAGCAGTTTTTTTGCGGTTGTGATACCATTGAGATCTCGTCGTACCCCTATTAGGTGATTGTATTGATCGGTATGGCCAATCAACCTGGGTACGCTGCTTTGTCCCGGAGTCGAAGTAATTTTCCCCTGATAGACAATCGAGGGCTGGCCGTTGCCGTGCGTATCCCGTATGCCCTTCGGTGGTACTTCCGGAAACGTTTCATTGAAATCGCCGGAAGCGTTCACTTCGATGAAATAATTCCAGGTACTATCGGCGGGAACGGCAATCGCGATACGCTGCGTTTGTTTCGGCGTCGCACCGGTAACGGCGTCCGCCGCCGGTTGCTTCGGACTCGGATCCCCCCGAATTTGCGTTTCCCGATTCCAGCGGCTGACCCAGTAGGGCAGCGATACCGGACGGGTGATGTTCTTGCCCCAGTCGCCCTGGGCGGTTTTTTCCGTGACCCATACGGTCTGAATCTTCTTTTGTTCCGGCTGCTCCAGCCAGATGGCGATTTGCGGGGGCTTGCGGTATTTGGTTTGTGCATATACTTTAGGATCGAGCGCAAGGGAAAATAATAGTTGAACGTGCGAGTCCGCTTTTACCAACTCATCCACGATCTGCATTACGTAACGGGCCGAGTTGTGCGCCGCCAGGCGATAGAACGTGAGGGAGTCCATATCGACATTCGAATCCGCCGTATTGCTTAGGCTGCGAACGACCAGGCAGGGCGTCTGTCGTTGATAGCAGATCTGGGCGACGGCGGCGCCTTCCATTTCCACGGCGTCGGCCTGAAACCGCCGGCGTAATTCCGCCTTCTTTGCCGCCGAGGCCACAAAGGCATCGCCGGTCACGATAATTCCCGTATGGATATTCGGATCGCGCTTGCCTTCGTGAGTCAGAATCTTATCCAGTTTCACGTGGGTTTTGGCCCGCTCGGCCGCGTGCAGGAGTTTTTTATCCGCGGGAAAAAACGTAGGATTCAAATCGCCTGTAAACGGATTGCGAATCTGGTAATTCGCAAACGAATCTTCGGAATAGATCACGATGTCATGCTGTGCGGTCTTTTTAGCAATGATCAGATCGCCCGGCTGCAAATCGGGATGGATGCCGCCGGCGATGCCGGTAAAGATCACCTCGGTAGGGTGAAAATAATAGAGCAGCAGCGTCGTCGTCATGGCTGCGTTGACCTTGCCGATACCCGATTTGGCCAGGACGACGTTTCTGCCGTGTAATTCTCCCGTGACAAAGTTGACGCCCAGCAGACTTTGCGTTTTCGGATTCCGAATCTCCTGTCGGATAATTTCCACCTCATCCTCGAACGCGCCCATGATACCGGTCAGGGGTTTATCCTGGGGTTGTGCCGACAAAACCGGAGGCACTATTGATAACAACAGGAAAAGACAGAAAAACAGGCGTATGATGGTCATAGGTATATCCTTTGATTCAGGCAGGGCAAAGTGCCACGGCCGTGTCGGCCGTGCGATTATCTAAATTAAAACGCAAAAAAATCATAGAATACGGATTCCCTCCACCCCCAAGCTCGCAGACTTTCTTGGCGGCGCCACCCGGATTATTGATGCAACGAAACATAATGCGTTCTATTTAGAATTCTATATACTTCTCCACGGCCAAGATGGCCGTGGCACGTCTTGGGAAGTTTTCTTCGCCAAATTATTATCTATCATTGCAGTACTTGTTCTTCCCGCTGACGTAGTAACTCGACCACTTCCTCCGCCGACTCAGCAAACCGAACGGCACTGGCGAGCTTGCCGTCGCTGAGCATGCGGCACAAACGGGCCAGCACGTGCAGATGATGGTGGTCGTCCTGGCTGCACGTCATGAAAAACAGATCCGTCAGGCCGCCGTCGGGGGCGCCGAATCCGATTCCCTGACCGGTCAAACCGATGACGAGAATCGGTTCGGCGACCGTATAGGGCATCGGGCGACGAGGATGCGGTATGGCGATGCCTCCGTCCAGCGCCGTACTGCACAGTACCTCGCGCTTGGTCAGGGCCTCCAGCAAGGCCCCGCCGTCGTAAAGCAGACCGGTTTCCTGCGCCAGAACGACCAGTTCCTTCAGGACGCTGTTTTTCGTCCGGGCCGGCAGAGCCAGCGAAATGGCTTCCGGTTTCAACATCTTCGATAAGAACAAATCATCATCGAGTTGGCGGTGGGCGGTGATCCCGGTATCCATCTCCTCGAGATGCTCATTTTTTAGAGTCCCCATTCGCTGCTGCATCCATTCGGTGATTTCCGCCTGGTTGAAACGAAACTTTCCGCCCACCTTCTGACAGGGAATCTGACCCCGCTGGGCCATTCGTTCTGCCCGTCGCAGATCGATCCCCAGAAATTGCGACAACGCCTGTAGGTTCATAAATCCATGAGGCATATAGGTTTACTCTGCCGGAAGATACTCGTTATTCCTCTATGCTTATTATTAGATATTGTATCGCCAACTTGAAGTCTGTCACAAAGAAAATGATGGGTGGCAGGGATGATCTTTTTGTTTGTCCAGGGCGAAAGGCGCCCTATTGCGTACAAACACTCCTATCGTCCCAGCCGGCGGATCAACCACACGTCCGCAATGACGGCGAGTACGACAGCCGTGCTCAGAACGAGGCGCCGGATGAACGACCGAGATTGAGGGGCGGTTTGATTTCGCTGCATTTCTACCGACGTCGGTTCATACAGTTTGTGCTGTCGGACGGCCTCGACGATTTGAGCCATCAGCATATTCGCCCGAAACCGATGGATCTGCTGATTGTGGGCGATCTGCAGCAACTCCCGCCGACTGTCATAACGCAATAGATCTCCTTCCAGCCGATAGATGACTTCCCGGCAGAAATCATCCTCGATCAACGCCTGGCGGCGCTGAGCCAGTTTCGTATCCGCCTGGGACAGGTCCTGCTCCGTGATGCGGTGGCTTTGCCCCTTTTGCTTGTTCTGCCAGTAGGAAACACGACGCGCCGTCAGGGAAATAGGTTTCCCGGGAAGAATGGGTTTGGGATGGAGTTGATTCTCGGGAAAAATCCGCGTCTTGAGAGCATCCAGTGCCCGCTGCCGCGCGGCGTTTTTAGCGACGACGCTTTGGGATCCGGGTACGCCTGGATAATCCAATCCCCTTGGCGTCATCAGAGTTTGATTCTGTTGTTTGAGTGATCGATAGGCGCGCTGGACTTCCGTCAAGAGGTCCTGACGATAATAGCGCAGCGGCCCCCGCGCCGTCAGCCGTTCATAACGCGCCCGACTCGCTCGGTACGCACATTCCAACGGCTCACCAGCTACAGGACGACGAAGCTGCAAGATGACCAGGTCGCGGTTATTCATCCCACTCTTCATTTAATCATAGCACAAAATACCCACAGATGTTAAGATTATTTTCGTTTAATTTTTAGTGCAAGCCCCGACTCTGCGAATAGGAGTGGCCGGTTATGCCGGTTATTCATGCTGATAGGCAGGAACGAAGGATTTTATCGGACGTACCATGAATTGCGACAACCAGAAAAATTTTTATTCCGGTCCGCCAAAAAAAAACCGACCTCTCGGAAAGCCACTTAAAAAACGACGTTCCGTACTGTCCGTGTTACTGACTATTGCCTTGGCATTGGTCGCCCTTCTCCTGGCCGTCATAACCGCCGGATATTTTTCGATAACCCACCGCCCCGCCGACTATCTACCCCGTCAATGGAGCGCCGATCCCAAGCTCCGTCAGGAAGAACAAAGACAAGTCAATAGATGGGCGGACGAAAAAGCGAGGGAACTGAATCATGGTACGCAATTCAATGCCCAGAAGGAAACCCCCTTCGTATTTCGTCTGGAACAAAATAAGTTGAATGATTTTTTAATGACGGATGAAACCCAAAAATGGATCCGGTGGAAATGGCCGAGTTTTCACCAACAGTTTCGCGATATTCAGTTTGGATTCGACGAGGAGAAAATCAAAATCATGGGGTTGGTGAACTATAAAGAGATCGAGACGGTTTTAACGATTGCTTTTTCCCTGCACGTAACCGAAGATGAATGCCTGCAAATTGCCCTGGATGCCGTGGACGCCGGTGCGCTGCCTCTGCCTAAAACCGTGATCGACGATCAATTACATCGAATCACAAAAATATTAAAATCGGCGCGGAATGCCAGGATAGAGAATGTAAGTCATAACAAAGGTTCCGAGGATGTGGAGGAGTTCATCGGTTTATTAGGGGGTTTGATACAGGATTTGCTGGAAAAACGTAATATGGATGTTCCCGCAGAGTTTATGGTGGATGTCAACAAGAAAGCGCGGATTCTGGCCCTGGATATCGGCCAGGGATATGTGGATTTAACCTTAAAACCGTTTTGGGTGGAGGAATGAAAACGCCTAATACATACCATTGCCTCCTCGTTGTAACTGTGTATTGCATTTTGTCATTTTTGGATGTTTGAAATGATTCGTTTGACGCATGGTATCTATCTGGTATTTAATCCGCTCTCGGGCCGACTGGAAATGCTGGCGCCGGTGTCGGGACTCCTGGAACAGTTGCCCCTGCGCTTGTGGATCACCCTCCAGGGGCAGACGGACCCGGACAGCGGGCTGCTGATCAATGTCCGTAATATCAAGGCTGTTTTCCGAAACGCCCTGATCGAACAAAAAACGCAGGTTAAAAACGCCCTGGAGATTTTTTCCTGGGCGCGGCAGCTCATCGAAAAGAAACTTGATGACTTTCAACTGGTAAAACTTCAGTTGGAAATTGTAGATAAGATGACCGAAAGCTGGAATAAGGAAAATCCGGAAATGATTGAAATCACGACTCAATATACCCTGGCGGCGTCGCACCGACTCTGGAATCCTGCCTGGAACGAGCAAAAAAATCTCGACGCCTACGACAAATGCAGCAATTCCCGCGGACATGGACATAATTACCGGGTGGAAGTGACTCTGCGCGGCAAGCCCGACCCGGCCACCGGGCATATTATGGACCCCACCCAGAGGGATGAAATCATTCACCGGGAGTTGATCGAACCGTTCGATCATAAAAATCTTAACGAAGATACGCCCGAGTTCGCCGCCTTGATTCCGACTGTGGAAAATATTGCCCGTGTGTTCTGGGACCGTCTGGACGGTAAATTCCATCCCGCTGAACTGGCTCGCGTCGCCGTCTGGGAAACCGATAAGACCTGCGCCGAATATTTCGGCCCCCACGTCGGCCCTTTACGCTATAGCGATTCCGTGTGAGAATGGGAGATAAATATGAACCGTACCGTATCCATTCATGAAACATTCCTGGAGAAGGGGAATAAGGCCGCCGAACCGATTGCCCAACAAATCATCGAAGATAAAAAACTGCTCCCGCAACTCTATGATGACGTCAACGGTTCCAACAAACGCGTCAAAAACGCCGCCGCCAAAACCCTGCAAATCCTCAGCAAACAGAATCCCAAACTGCTTTATCCCCGGTTTGCATTTTTCGTCCAGCTTATCCACGGCGACGATACCATCCTGAAATGGATTGCTCTCGACGTTGTCGGTAATTTCGCAGCCGTAGATGTGAAAAATCAAATCAATAAAAAGAATTTGCAAACGTTATACGATCTTTTGTCGGACGAAAGTATGGTCACCGCCGGCCATGCCGTTGCCGCCCTGGGCGCTATCGCCGTTCATAAATCGCGGTATCGGCAGGAAATTACCGACCATCTGCTGCGCATCGAAAAAATTAAGCGGAATCCCGAGTGCCGCAATATCCTGATCGGCCATACGATACTGGCGCTGACGGAATATTTCGGTCAACTCCCCGCGAAGAAACCGGTCTTGGCCATGGCCCAACGAGCCTTGAAAAATTCCCGCCCCGCCACACGCAATAAAGCCGAGAAATTCCTCCAGAAGTTTTCCGATAAGGCGTAGTGTCTTTCTGTCGTAGTGGTTTAAAAAGAAATCCGGGTCTGGACAGGATAAAAAAAACGACGGCTCGTGAAGCATTCACGAGCCGTCGTAATTTGGTAATGGTTTGAGTGCGGATACGAGTCTAGGAAAGTCGTTTTCGACGCAGAAATACCACCGATCCCAAACCCAGCAACATGAGTGTTGTAGGCTCCGGGACAATCGTAATTCGAGCGACCACCGCGTTGGGCAGAGTGAAATCCGCGGCCACGGGATCAAAGTAGGCGCCCAGTCCGTTGGAACCGCCCAAAATGATCGGGGTTCCGCCCGGATTGCCTACCGAATCGATGTAGCCCGGATGCGTATGCACTACGCCGTTTTGATCAACGCCGTCGCCGGCAGAG
>CAZNQT010000261.1:0-6986 GCA_964574885.1 uncultured Pirellulales bacterium | reverse complement strand
GACTATCTGCGTTTCGACTTTACGCATCCGCGGGCAATGACGGCAGAGCAGATCGAAGAAGTCGAGAAACTGGTACGAGAAAAGATCCAGACCGGTATGCCGGTGCGGGCGACGGTACTGCCGATCGCGGAAGCCAAGCAGCTCGGCGCGATGGCGCTGTTTTCGGAGAAATACGGCGACGAAGTCAGGGTACTGGCGATCGGCGCCGATGATCCGAATAAACTGAATGAGGCGTTCAGTCGAGAGTTCTGCGGCGGCACGCATGTCGAGAATACCGGCGACATAGGCGGTTTTAAGATTACGCGGGAAGAATCGGTGGCTACGGGTGTGCGCCGGATTACCGCCCAGACGGGTCGGGCGTTGAACGACATGCTTTATCAACACAGCTTGCAGGTGCATGAACTGACCACTCTTTTAAAGACGACGCCGGAGCAGCTCATCGGTCGCGTACAGGCGTTGTTGGAGGAAAACAAGAAACTCAAGAAGCAGTTGAAAAAAGGGACTGCCGGCGATTTAAAGGCGGCGGCACAGAAATTACTCGATGAGGCAGAGAGCGTCGGCGAGAGTAAAATCATCATCGGTGAATTTCCTAGCGCTGCGGTGGAAGCAATTCGCGGTCAGATCGATTGGCTGCGAAAAAAGGCGCCTTCTTCGGTAACGGTACTGGCCAGTGCTACGGAAGACGGCAAGGTTTTGTTATTCGCAGCGGTGACCAATGATTTAATCGACTCGAAAGGATTAAAGGCGGGCGAAATCGTGAAAGTGATTGCGCCGATCGTAGGCGGCGGGGGCGGCGGGCGGCCGCAACTGGCGCAGGCGGGCGGGAAGGATGCGAGTAAGATCGCCGAGGCGCTGGCAGAGGCGAAGCAACTTATTCAGGATAGAATATAACTACATAAGACAGAGACACAGATTTTCACTGATGAACACGGATAGAGGATAAGTTAAAAGGTAAAAGTAAAAAAATTAATCGCCACAGAGGGCACAGAGATCACAGAGAAGTTTAATTCAAAATTCAAAATGCAAAAAAGAAGAGGAACCACGGATCTGCCTTCGCATAAAGCTACGGCAAGACAAGTTTCACGGATTACATGGATTTTATAAAGCATTGTTATTCGAGTTATTGCCATTTCCCCTATTACGTTGAAAGGGTGAAACATGAGAGTAGTGATAACGACAATAATGTTTTTTGTTCTTACAGGGGCGAAATTACCAGCAGGCGTACTTCATGATGCGGTGGAAGAGGGAAACCTTAAGCGCGTTAAAGAATTGCTCACACAGAATCCGAAAAGCATTGATGTTAAGGACGTGAATGATAATACGGCACTTTATTTATCCATCATGTTTAACCGCAGGGAGATAGCGGAGTATTTATTCGAACAAGGTGCGAAAACAGACATATATACCGCATCCTATTTAGGCCAATGCGATATTGTAAAATCCCTTTTACAGAAAAAACCGGATTTGATCGATGCCAAAGATATGCATGGGAGTATTGCTTTGCACTATGCCTCCACTAAAGAAGTAATACAATGTTTACTCGACAATGGAGCGGATATAAACAGTAAAAATTACTTTGACGGTACGCCTTTACAAACCAAGGCCGCCAGAGGCGATAAAGCCCTGGCAGAATTTTTAATCTCCCGGGGAGCTAAAGTAGATATTTTTACACTTTGCTTGATGGGTAAAGTGGATGAAATCAAGAAACGCCTGACCCAAAATCCGGAACTACTAAACACCACAACGAAAAACGGCGATACACTTTTACATCACGCCGGTAATATCCCTACAGCCAGACTACTCTTGGATAACGGTCTTAAACCGGGAGTGACCGACGCTGAAGGATTCATGCCTATACACGCGGCTACGATTCGTAATCAGGTTGAAATCGCGGAATTCCTCATAAAGCACGGAGCCGACGTGAATGCCAAAAGCCGACATGATTTGACCCCATTACATTTAGCAGCCACATTGGGCCTATATGATATGGCCAATATGCTCATCCAAAAGGGAGCCAATGTTAATTCTGGCATGGGTATATTCAGTAGGGGTAATACGCCGATACAAAGAGCGGTAGAAAAGGGCGACATAAAAATTGTAGAACTGTTAATACAAAAAGGGGCAGACATCCATATAAAAAACTACATGGAAGAGACGTTGTTATTCCATGCGACCACGAAAGAGGTAGCAGAACTTCTCATTGAGAAGGGTATAGATGTAAATCATGTAAGCAATAGTTCCGGTTGGACGGCTCTGCATGAAGCGGCTACTCCGGAAGTAGCAGAGGTCCTTATCTCCAAAGGAGCCAAACTCAATATAAAAGATAAGATGGAAAGAACGCCGCTAGATCGAGCGATTGAAGATGAGAGAATGGACGTAGCTCATTTTTTGATCAGTAAAGGCGGTACGGGAGAACACCCCGAGTCCGCCTTTGTAGATCCGACGAGCACTTCTAATGAAAATGCAGATATATTCGAGGCAGCGGAACAGGGTTTGTTGGAAAAAGTCAGAGAATTTTTAGATAACGATCCCAATATGGCAACAACACGTGGAGGATGCGCCGATGAAACCCCTCTCCACTGTACAGCAACACGGGAGGTAGCGGAGTTATTGATACGTCGAGGCGCTGATATACAGGTCAAGGACGCCTTTGGCAGAACGCCTCTGCATCGGGCTGCGGAAGCAGGTAGAACAGAGGTCGTCCAACTGTTGATAGACAAGGGAGCTGATGTCAATGCAAGGGATGGGGTAAATAATACCCCCCTGCATGGGGCGGCAGAGTATGGCGTAAAGGGTGTCGTGGAGATCCTGATTGAAAATAATGCCGATTTGAACGTCGCTAATATGGATCATCGCACTCCTTTGTCTTGGGCAGCAGAAATGGGGTACCAAGAAATCGCGGAGCTGCTCATTGCAGCAGGCGCCGAGACGAAAGGCATAGGTCTCTTCGACGCGGACCAAGCAGGCATTATCAATGAAGTTGCTCCGGACATGGATATCTTTACAGCCGTATCCTTTGGGCATCTGGATAGAGTCAAATATTTATTACAGAAACATCCTTCGCTGGTGAAGGAAAGAGATATAGAGGGCAATACTCCCCTCCACAGGACGAGTGATAATAATATAGCCTCATTTTTACTTTCCCACGGCGCCGACGTGAACGCCAGGAATAACCAAGGCGTAACCCCTCTACATTACGCAGCCGGGAGTGCCTACGAAGTGGCATTGGTCCTTATCCGAAGTAAAGCAGACATTAACGCAAAGGATAACAGAGGTTTTACGGCGCTGCTAATAGCGGCAATATCCAGGCAAAATCAAATTGCAGATTCGCTAATCGCCGCGGGAGCAGAACTAAACATCCTGGAAGCCTCGGCATTGGGAGACCTTGACCGTATAAAATCGTTTCTGAAAGCAAATCCCAAAATCATTAATATGAAAGGGCCTTTGGGATGGACGCCGTTATGTGTAGCGGTACTTGCCAATCAGAAGGATACGGTAGAATTGCTGCTCGAACAAGGAGCTACCATACCCCCAAAGGATAAAAGCGGCAATTCTGTTTTGCACATGGTTAACAGCAAAGAAGTGGCTGAGGCTTTAATTCGAAAAGGTGCGGATATCAACGCCAAAGGGAATCATGGCCGGACACCTCTGCATGAATTAACGGCAAGAAATCAAAAGGAAATTATAAAGTTGCTTATTCTTAAAGGAGCGGATGTAACTATAAAGGATGATGATAAAAATACACCTTTGGATATAGCAACTAAATACGGACGCAAGGAAATTACGGAGATTCTAAAAAAACATATCCAGAGTCCATAATCGTAATTGTTAGTTAAAGTAAAAGGTAAAAGTAAAAAGGTAAAAATAGAATAAGAATGAGTGGCAACATGCGAAGGTGAGAAAGATGGGAAAGTTGAGAAAGACGGCCATCTACCTCGCGGACTCGGTGGCTGCCACCCGCATTACAAGGTGATCGGATAATGAATATACCTACTATAGTGAAAAACATGAAATCATCATCGGATAAATCAATTGAAGAATTATTGCAATCCTACGAACTTAAACACCGTACTACAAGTCGACGAGATCTTATATATGCCTGGGAAACAAAACTAGATGCAGCAAAATATAAAAAGATGAAAGACCCGATAGATTTAGCAACAAAAGTATTGTCGTTTCTTTTAAAGTGCAATGACGAGGATATACACGGTTACTTTTTATTACTAAACGATATTGATCAATCAATAGCGGTATTTTATTCTGAATCAAGAAATGAAGCGATTTTAGTACAGACGAAATCTTATGATCCAAACAGAGAAGATAAAGTGAAATATTACTACATATCAGAAAGTAACCGGAACTAAAGCACTCAAACACAACCTAACAACTGAGCTTATGGATTCCCGCCTTCGCGGGAATGACATTGTTATATTAGAGCCTAAATAGATTTTACGTTTTTAGATGGGAGCCGAAAACGACATAAGGATAATATTCAGATGACGAGTAATCGGTTTGACTTGACGGGGAAGCGGGCGATGATTACGGGGGGAAGTCGCGGATTAGGATTTGCGCTGGCGAAGGGATTCGCCGAGCAGGGAGCGGATCTGGCGATCGTGGCGCGAACGGAAGAACAACTCGCGAACGCTACGCAGAAAATCCGGGAAACGACTGAAATCAACATCACCACATTTGTTTTTGATTTACATGAAACGGGAAACATACCGGAATTTTTCGCGGACGTCGTCCAGGAAACCGGGGCAATCGATATTCTGGTAAATTGCGCGGGGATCAATTTGCGTGGGCCGGCGGAACAGTTGCCATTGGAAACGTGGGAGCAGGTACTCCAGTTGGACCTGACGGCGCCGTTTGTGATGTCGCAGGCGTTTTGCCGGCATCATCAGGAATCGAAACAACCGGGCAAGATTATCAATATCTGTTCGTTATTAAGCAAGGGCGGACGTCCAACGACGTCGCCATACGCGACGGCGAAGGCCGGTTTAATGAATTTGACGCAGGCGCTGGCGGTGGAGTGGGCGCCGTACCGGATCAACGTCAACGCTATCGGGCCCGGTTATTTCCGTACGGAAATGACGGAACCATTGTACCAAGACGAGAAATTCAGCGAGTGGATAACGCAACGTACTCCGATGCGGCGCTGGGGGGATCCCGATGAGTTGGTAGGAGCGGCGGTCCTGCTGGCAAGCGAAGCGGGCAGTTATATCACCGGTCAGATACTCTGGGTGGACGGGGGCTGGCGTGCGGCGTTGTAGGAAATCGTTCCTGGTTTCTGGTTCAAATTTCAAGGTTTCAAGTTTCAGGTTAGGAAACCGGTCGCTGGCGCACCCGGCTTATTCGCCTTTCGCCACCAAACAAACAATCCTTTTAGACATTGACGGAGCGCCACCATTCATGGTGTTGCACATCGAGTTGTTCGTGTGCGGGGAACGGGAAGTATAGAATAGACTCCGTATCGCCAAGATAGAAACCACTACGAATGCAGCGATAGGGAAATTCTTCCGGCTGCGCGCGATTGACCGTTTTGATATCCTTATCTTCCTGTTGCGCCAATTGGGTAATACAATCCCGGATATGATCAATATGAGCGTAGGGCAAGTCTTTAATTTCACGGGACGTAGGATCATCGGCTAATTGTCCCAGTTCCAGGTCCACAAAGCAAATCCGGGGGACGTGAACCGGATTCGAGACATCGGTGATAAAACGGCAAAACGTTTCCGGATCGAGCGTACTAGCAATCAAGGGATGCACGGGGCAAATTTCCTGGTAGAGATAGTAGGACCCGAGGAATTTGGGCAGGGCGCCGACGTCCTGATTTAATTCGAGCACACGTCCATCCCTGGTGGCCAGCCATAAGCTGTTGACGGCTGCCAACGGCACATGCTCCATTACCCGATAGATCGCCAAATATACGGAATGTTTCGGCTTACCGTCGGGATGGGGGACACAACGTTCCTGAATGTGAGTCAAGTCGAAATTCTCACTTCGAAAGTCGGGATTCAAATCAAAGAACATCGCACGCCCGTGCGTGCGTTTACGAGTTCCGGTCGCTAAATAGGCGCCAAATGCTTCCGGCTCCAGCATCGAGGCGACCAGGGCTTCCGGGGTCATCGATAGATATAGATACGTACCCATCATTTACCTCCAGTCTGCCGGGGAGAAAGAAAACCGGCTACTCATTATCGAATACGATAGAAGCCTATAAATCAAAATAAAATATATAAAAGCCTCTATCTTATTATACCCTATTTTCCCCCCTCCCTCCAGGATTTTTTAGCCAATATTTAATTCATCTTAACCAATACTGATTGGTTATAGGCGTCAAATTCCAAACCAAAATTAAGCGGGCCTTCCTGCCAGGTTAATTCCGTGTTTTTGAGGACGATCTTAAAGGTACATTTCACGAAATCCAGAGTTACGTTGGCGCCGGTGGGATCGGCGGCGAAAGATTTCTTTTTGGCCACATATTTTTCCGTCCCTTTTTCCGTGAAATAGTCGCCCTCAATCGTATAAGAATCCGTGCCCCAGTGGACGGTTAGGCCAGTGGTAACTAAATCAACCGTCTCTATAGCCGTGAAGGTCCCCTGTACGGTCAGACTCGCGACATTATTTTCCACGCCCGGCTTGGCATTATACTTGGTAACGGTCAGCGTATCGGTATGGCCGGAGAGCAATTGGATCGGGAGGTTTTTTTTCGCGTTGATTACATCGTTTTCGCCTGCATCTTCGGCGACGGCATAACCATAATAATCACCCATGACCAGGGCCACCGGTGCCGGCGCCGTGGTCCCGGTTAAAGATAGTTCTTTACCGGAAGCGGTGAATATGCCTTTGACAAAATCCAAGGTCATGGCAGTAATGCCGCCGGAAGGTCCTTTATAGGCATATTTTAATCCCTTCCCAGCCTGCTGAAAATCAGCAGTGCGTAAGGTTTCCGACCAGGCGCCCGCGCGCAGGGACACCGTATCCGC
>CAZNQT010000260.1:0-7026 GCA_964574885.1 uncultured Pirellulales bacterium | reverse complement strand
TTGTCGCCCAATATACCGGCGCCGCCCAACCACGTCGCGTGGGACAGGCGGTCTGGCATGGAGTGCTTTTTTCTGCCGTCGCGGGGATATTGATTCTCAGTTTGATTCCCTTGGCGGAATCGCTTTTTCACTGGGTAGGCCATGATAAGGCCCATCGTCAGTACGAAATCATCTATTTTCGGATTATCTGTATCAGTGCCGGTCCGCTGCTGATCAATTCTTCGTTGGCCAGCTTCTTCACCGGCCGCGGTAAAACCTGGACCGTCATGCTGGTCAACAGTAGTGGAACGGTGGTGAATCTGGTTCTGGATTACGGTTTAATTTTCGGCCATTTCGGTTTTCCCCAATGGGGGATCGCCGGGGCGGCCTGGGCTACCGTAACCGCACAATCCTTTTCCGCCGCCGTGTTTTTCCTGCTGTTTATGCAAGCTAAGAATCGACGCCGATTTTATACGCTCAGTGCTTTTGGGTTCCATAAAGATTTGTTTCGCCGTCTGTTGCGCTTCGGCGCGCCCAATGGGATCCAGTTTCTGCTGGACATGTTGGCGTTCAGCTTTTTTGTCATTTTCGTCGGCCGCATCAGCAAACAAGCGTTAGAGGCTACTTCCATGACGTTTCGGATCAACTTATTGGCGTTTCTCCCCATGATCGGTTTGGGAATCGCGGTTTCGACGATGGTGGGTCAGGCGCTCGGACGCAATCAACCGCACCAGGCCCAGCGCGCGACTTGGTCCGCCTTTTATCTGACCATAACCTACATGAGTTTCATGGCGTTGGGATATTGGTTTTTACCGGAATGTTTTATTTTACCGTTTCTAAGCCGGTCCAGTCCCGAGTATGCCCGCTTGACGCCCATTATCACCAATCTGCTCTATTTCGTAGGATTTTACTGCCTGTTCGATACGGGCAATATTGTCTTCGCCGCCGCCCTGAAAGGCGCCGGCGATACCCGCTTTGTGATGAGGGTGGCCGTCTTCTTGAGTTGGTCCATCATGGTGCTGCCCACCTACTTCGTAGTGAAATGGGGACGAGGACTTTACACTGCCTGGATTTTTGCTACGGTGTATGTCTGTGTGTTGGCGTTTGTGTATCTACTCCGATTTGTACACGGCAAATGGAAATCCATGCGCGTCATCGAGGCGCCGCCTCTGTCCGCCCCCTCCGCTCCCCCCGCCATGCCCACCACCGAAGCCGATACCCCGTAATACATTGTTATCACAGGTCCAGTGCTTGATGCAAAACGTACCGTTTATCGTCCTAGTGGCCCCAGGGGAACATTACTGGTTTGGATACCGACCATATGTCGTTCGACGATGTAACTTTGCGTGCGGAAAATCGGGATGCGTAATATCTCGGTAGGTTTTTGGAATTTTTTTCCTCCCCCGGCGCTGATCAGGCCGCCGACGTTATAGTCTGCCTTAAAAGCGCGAAGGGTTTGTCCGGCCTGATGCTTTTGCCAGAGTTGTTCCAGACCCGTTGTCCTCAGTCGTAATCGTCGCGCCTTTCCTTCGCTTAATTCCAGTTCCCCCTGGTCCAGGGCCTTGAGTTTTTCCCGGGATGCTTTCAGGTCCGTTTCCAGGGCTTTAATCATGTCATGGTATTGAGCCGTCTCCTGTATCGGTTTCGATTCGCCGTTAATATAAATGTTATACGTTTCTCCCTTGAACAGCATTTTGTTTTTTTTCGTGCCGTCCGAAGCCAGATCATACTCATTGGTGAACGCCCGCCAGTTATATTCCACCAGTTTCAGGCCGGGGAACACTCGCAGCATCCAGCCGGGACCGCCCGGCCCAAAAAGAACGCCTTGCGTACATTGTGTTACTCCCTCGCCTTGCCAACCTTGGTTCGTGGCCAGAATTTGAAATAGAGCGCCCGTCAATTCTTTTTTCTCCGAGATCGTACCGGTTACTTCCAGCCCCGGAAATTCGCTTTCCACGATGCCGCGGAGCATCTCGTTGGCCTGTAATTCCCGCGCCGTCTGGGTGTACTCGATCTTGGGATCCGGTTGTTTCAGGTCGCTCCGGATCGTGGCCTCGACGGCGCCTCCGCCGACCCCCGCGGCAAATTGGATCTGGAATATACCATCGACGATCTCATACCGTCCGAGCATCTTGTCCAGATCCATTCGTACGGAATTCGCAGGATCGGTGAAACTAAGATCGTCGAACGCACACAGCCCGGTCAATTCACAGCGGCGGAGTATCGACAGAATATTTTGAATATCTTCGTATTGAATGGGTGGCGGAGTATCTTGAGGCGGATGGCTTCCCTCTGACGATTTGGATGCCTCCAATTTCTCTTGCCAGTCATTTAAGAACACCTGGATATCATCGAGATCTAATTTGCCCGAGATGATATCGATGCGCCCCTTCGGCTGCTGGTACTCTTGAACCTGACTTCCCATCGAAAGAATCGGTTCCTCGATATCCACGACCAGCGTCAGATGATTTTGACCGATGTGTACGGTGGCTTCCGGAACCACTAGCCGCGCCGAGGACAGATCCATTTCGCGAATTTCAAATTCCATAGGCCAGCGATCCAGATGCCAATGCAGGGCGCCGCTCACCTGCGAAGGCTTCCAATACCTCGCCGCCGTCGGTTCAAATTGCTGATATATATTCAGGTCCGCTTCCAGGTGTCCCTCCAGGGCGATTTCCTGTAGCGGACTCAGCCATTTCGTCAGCTCCTTCAGTTTCGGTGCTTCTACGTGGAGTCGCCAATCCGCCTCTTTGGCCGGTAAAAACTCCAGGGAAAATCGCGTAGGGAAAGGCGAGGATTGATTTTCAAGGGTGGGCCAATCCGACCATTGTACCCCTCGAAGTTGACCGGACAAAGTAATCGTATTCCGGCCAAATTGCATCTGGATCTTGTCCACGTTTAATTCGTCTGTCTCCCCTTCGGCGCCCAGTGCAAAAGCGAAATGAAGATTATCTCCCGCCGGCTTGGAAACTTGAATAGGCTCTGGTTGGTTGGGATCCAAAATACAGGTGAACGCCGCTGCCGTTTGAGTCAAATCCGCCGCACCGCTGCACTGGAGGCGTTGTTGTTCCCGATTCCACTCCAGCGAACAGTCCAGATGAGTTTTGCCGTGTAAACCGGCCTGCCTTTGTACATCAGCGAGCAGCGGAACCTCTTGCCCCAGCGTCCCGTCATGGTCCAGATCCATTGACAAATTTAGTTTGACCTGACGACCCATGGACAGCCAGTCCGCTTCCGGTTCCTCCGACTCCTCATAGATAACATCTCCGGTTCCGTCCGCCGATAAACCGGCGGCCTCCACATGCAGCGTTTTGATTTTTGCCAACCGAGACGGCGGCCTCTTGCCGGGCTTGCCGATCAAGGCGCCGATCAGGCCGTCCTTTTCCGTGATCGTTAACTCTCCCTGAATCGTGAAAGGACTTCCCGTGGATTTGTTCCACAGTACTTGTTTCTTATCCGAACCGCCCGCCTCTGCCAAAACAAAACGGCTCTTGCTGCCGTCAAAGGCGAATTGAAACGATTCTGCCAGTTCCCCGATGTGCCACTGACCCTTGAGATGAATTTGTCCCTGCAGATCCCCCACTCGGTAGCCACCTTCCTCAAACCATCCCTGCTCGTCGAAAAGGTCGCCGAAATAACGCGGTAAAGCTTCGACGTTTTTGATTTCCCCTTCGATGTCCCAATGACGTTGTCGTACCGGACCGCCCCCTGCCTCGGCGCTGACCAGCCGGACCGCCCGACCGTCGCCCCGACCCTCGATTGCGCCGATTTGTCCTTGTACGTGATATTCGATCGTATGGTCCGAGTGATTTTCTCTCGCCGAAACCGAGACCTTAGCGGTTTCACCCGCCGGTTTTTGAAAAATTAGGGATCGACCTTTGGCGGTGGATGCCGAACCATATTTCCCTGGCTCGGAATACATCCGGAGCTGCAGATCGGTAAAATCAATATGATCGGAGCACTCCAGAGTTTGACGGGCATCATTCCGATAGGTCAGATCTCCCGTCAGAGAGCCTTGTATATCAATTCCCTGTTTGGTCAGTTCCTCCTTAAATATTGGCAATGCGGCTAACCAATCGGAAATCCCTTCTATGCGCCATGTTCCGTTCACCTGGGCCAGGAGCGGTGATTTCAAACGACCCGTTATATCAGTCGTCGCCATAGTACTGGCTACAGGCATGGATGCTATCCCGGCGCCGGGGTCCGTTCCGGCAACTTTGATTTCCTCATCCCTGAATACCAAACGCCCCGGACCGAACGAGATGGTTCCTCCTCCCAACGTGCTATGCAATTTAGCATTTTCAATCGCTGATTCATCAACCTTCCATCGACCGGAACATTCCAACCGAAAATCCTTGCCTGGTTCCTTCTGCCAAACCACCTTACTCGCATCGCTCCATACGCCCTGGGCTGCGGCCGGCAACTGCACCTGGAGGCTAAAATGATGCCCGGCCTTGTCACCCTGAGTTGAAATCTCCGCCTGTACCGCTCCGGACAGCGCCAAGTTCACCGAGGATCCCAACTGGCCCGTAAGGTAAGGCGCAAATTCCGATAAGTCGCCGATGGCTATTTTCGCCTGCAACTGTGATGGGCTGGCGCCTTGTATCAGATGATGCAGGACGCCTCGTAACTCCTGCTCCGGATCGCTTTCCTGGGCGAGAGTACTAAGCTGATACCAGTTTGGAAGCGTGAGATCCCCTTTCCCTTGGAGGCTCGCCCATTCTAAATTGTTGACGGAAAGGACTAACACGTCCTCATCGTAATCCAACTCGGAATTCAACTCTAATTTTAGTGTTGTACCTGCCGGTTTGGCTATGTCGCCGATCGCAAACTCCCAATCCGTACCATCCAGCACCAGTTGGCCGGTTTCGGTTCGCTCATGGGCATGAAATTCCGTCTCGAAACGAATCTGACCCTTGCCTAATAATCCTGACCAGGATTCCTGCTTGAGAACGGGAATCGTTTCTGCCAATAGCGCCGGCTCCACGCACCCCTCGCGAACCTTCATACATAAAAATTGGCCGGCGCCTTCACGTGGATCGTACTCCCCCTCTCCTTGAAATGCCAACCCGGGACACTCGATTTCCAGGTGCGCTACCCGAAGCCAGTTGGTGACCGGATCGTATTGGGGAATCGTAAACTTCCCGGATAGCGTTTCCAAAGCGCCCCACAATTGCGCCGCTTCCTCTCCCTCCTGGCCCGTCACCTCCAGATCGGTAACCTTGAACCGGCCCTCTCCGCTCATCTCTTGATTGTCCGCCAATTGCAGACTAATTTCCCCCGACCAGCTCCCCTTGATGCTGCTCACCAGGGTACGAACAGCAGTTTCAGATTTATCCTCGCTCGTATGTCCCTGATTGATCCATCGCTCTATACCCAGCGTCGATAGGTCCAGGTTCCGTAGGGAAATCCAGATCTTCTGTTGGTTTTGTTCGCTGGATCTATGTTGAAACTTGCCGATTTGCCCTCGACTCACGATCGTCGGTTCGCTTTGGCCGAGTTGACGCGCACTAAATTCCCAGGAGAACGCGTCCGTTTCTTTGTCATTATCAATGACCGTCGAGCCGGCCTCGAAGATCACCTTGCTGATTTGTCCTTCCAGGTGTGTCTCAAAATGAATCCTGGCCTTATCCACGATCAAACGCGTCATCTCCAGAGGCGGCAGGTCCAGAACATTCAAATCCTCTTTCGTGGCCACCACGTAAAAATCCACGTCCTCCATCAATACCACGTCCAGACCCGAATACAGCATTTGCAGAGGCCTAAACGAGGTATGTAGCCGACCCACCCGCAGCAGCTCGCCGACGCCGTACTTGCCCTTCCGCTGTATTACCAGGTCCCGGATCTGCACCCCCTCGCCCCAACTCACCGTGATTTCGCCGATCTGCACCGGTCGGCCGAAGTCCCGTTCGATTTGGGCCGTCAGCTTCCGCTTCACCAGGCCCATCGGCAGGATCCACGGCAACAACGCATAGACAATCAGTCCTGCTAACACGCTGTAAAGCAGGATTCGTAGAATCAGCTTATATTTACGTTTGAGCATAGGCTATGGATTCATACTCAGCTTTTATAAAACTGCGTATTATAAAATAGACCCTCTCAAGTGACAACCACAAACTCCAAAACCTGAAACCTGGAACGTTGAACCTGGAACGTTGAACCTTTATACTGTCTCCCATGAAAAGTTCCGAAGCAGAATTTGACCAATTTGTTCGCGAGGCCATTGACTCGATTGATCCCCAGTTTCGCCGATATCTCGACGAAGTCCCCGTCATCGTGGAAGATCTGCCCGAAGAGTCCGCCGTACGGCGCCTCGAGCTGCCCGATCGGTATTCCCTGCTGGGATTGTTTCACGGCGTGCCTTTGAATCGACGTAGCGTGCACGCACTCGACGGTCCCAATCAGATCGTCTTATATCGACAAAACCTGCTCGCCGTCGCCCGCTCCCAACGGCAGCTCGCCCGGCAGATTCGCAAGACCATTATTCACGAATTGGCGCATTTCATTGGCATGACCGAAGAACAAATCCGACAATTGAATTATTAACTCGACTTGACCGACTTATGTATTGTCATTCGGAGCGCAGCGAAGAATCTGTGATCCTATAATTGTGAATTCCGCATCTACCCATCTACCCATTTACGCAAAACTCACCGCCCCCGCTGGGCGTGGGAGGGTCGTACTTTGACTTTCTTCTTCTCCGTGGCCGGTTTGAAGTTGTGCGATTTCTCCAGTACCTTCATCGCCTTGTTGAGATCCGCCACTTTCAAAATCCCCGTGGTTCTACCGCCCCGCGCCCCGGCGGTGCAATAGGCGTAATTGATATTGATATGGGCACGGGCCAAACAGTTGCAGACATCGGCTAACGCGCCCGATTGGTTGGATAGATTGAGGCACAACACCTCCGTCTCGCTGATCGAGGCATTCAACTTCTGCAGAATTTCCCGTGTGGGTTTCGCGCGGCTCGCCACTAATCGTAACACCCCATGCTCCACCGAATCCAACATCGTCATCGCCCTTATGTTGATCTTCGCCTTGGCCATCTCA
>CAZNQT010000259.1:0-7034 GCA_964574885.1 uncultured Pirellulales bacterium | reverse complement strand
CTCCTGGATCGCCGTGGATAAACCCAGCCCGAAGAATATTCAGGTGCATGACCTGGTTTCGATCATTGTACATGAATCGAGTAAAAGCACGAGCAAGGAAGACATCAAGGCGGATCGTGATTATTCCATTGATGCGGCCTTAAAAGACTGGATACGGCTCTCGGGCAACGGGCTCAATTTGCGGCCGGACAAACAATCCCACGGCGACCCGAAGATTGGATTTAATTTCGCGCGGCAATTCGAAGGAAAAGGAGATGTCAAACGGCAGGATACACTCACCGCACGGATCCAGGCCGAAGTCATCGATGTACTTCCTAACGGCAACCTGAGGTTGGAGGCCACCCATACCATCGTCTCCAATGAGGAAGAGACCCATATCACCTTGACGGGAATCTGCCGCAGCAAGGATGTGGGTATTGATAATAAGGTCCTGTCGGACAATCTGGCCCAGTTGGAAATCCGGAAAATGCATAAAGGAATTGCCCGTGACGCCAATAAACGAGGCTTGTTGTCGGGCTTGATTGATATGTTGGCCATCTTTTAGGAACCGAACGAATTGCGGAGAGTAAATCCTTATGGAAACGATACCTCATACCACGAAACCGTGTAATCGCCGTCATGCCTGGCGGAGGGCTCTCCTTGGGCTGTTGGTACTAACCGTCGGTTCGAATCTATACGGTCTGACTCAGATTCGTGACATCTGTCGGCCCTTGGGCGAACGCACCAATAAGTTGATTGGATACGGCGTGGTCGTCGGACTCAAAGGCACCGGTGACAGTGCCACCATCGTGACCATGCGACCCTTACGAGAAATGCTGGAAAAGATGGGCAATCCGACGGAAATGCAGGAGTTGGAAAAAGCAAAAGCGAAAAATATGGCCAATGTGATCGTCACCGCCAATCTGGGACGCAACGGGGTACGCGAAGGCGACGCCTTCACCGTGCAGGTCTCCAGTCTCTTTGACACCAAGAGTTTGGCGGGTGGCATGTTGTTATATACTCCTTTGGGAGGGGCGTACCACGCCGAAGACCGAATCTATGCCTGGGCGCAGGGACCGCTCACCATTCCCAATCCGGAACTTCCTACTCGGGCGGAGGTAAAAGGCGGCGGGGTCATGGAAGCGGATATCAATTATCTGTTTGTGGATTACGAGAACTATCCGGGTAAAGCTGTTCTTACCTTGGTGATGGATGAGGACCAGGCGAATTGGCAGACCGCCAAGGCCGTTGCCGATATCATCAATGAAGAAACCGCCGCTCCGGGGAGCGCTCAGGCCGATTTGATGACCGGCGCGGACCAACTCAGTGAGCCAACCGCTGTGTGTCTCAGCCCCAAGAATATTCTCGTTACCATTCCCCCGAAACAGGCGCGGAATCCCTCCCCCTTTATTACCCGGATTTTAAGTTTACCCGTGGATCTGCCGGATCCCGAGGCGACCGTCGTCATTAACGAGGATGCCGGCGTCATCGTCGTTACCGGAAACGTGGAAATCGCGCCGACGATCGTCACGGTGAAGGGCATGACGATCCAGATTATCGAACCGCAACCCCAGCCCCGCCCCGGACAGCCCGTCGTCTCGAAAACCGAATGGTCCAAGATGGATACCACCAATGCCTCGATGGTGAAATTACAGCAACTGATTGATGCTCTCGATCAGTTAAAAGTGCCCGTTCAAGATAAAATCAATGCTATTTATGGAATTCAGCAGGCCGGGGCCTTACGAGCCACGATTCGGAGGGAGTACTAAATGAGTATCGCGGCCACCATAGCGAATACGCCGACCCTGGTCCAGGCGGCCAATCAGGTCGTCAACCAGGTGTTCTGGGGTGCGATGCTGCGCGAGTTTCGCAACGCCCATCAGGATCCCATTTTAGGGGGTTCTCCCGGCGCCGACGCCTTTGTCCAGCAACTGGACCAGGTATTGCTGGACCGCATGAGTCAACGTGGAAAGTCACCCCTCGTGGACGGACTGCTCAAACAACTCGATGCACGCGGTAAATATCATAACACTACGGGAATTAAAATCCCCAACGCAAACGCATAAGCGAGGACCAACATGGCGAACCATGTGCAACAACTGATCGAAACGCTCCAGCAGGAACTGCAATACCAGCAGGAACTAGCCGCGGTGCTGGACAACAAGTTGGATGCTATGCGCCATTACGACCTCTCCCGACTCGAATCGCTCACCCAAAACGAGCATCGGCTCGTCGATGTGATTCGTCAGAGCGAACGGCGACGTACGGATAACGTCCGGTGGGCGACACGGCAGTTTTGGCCTCAGCAACGGCGGCAGCCCGCTACCTGTAAAGAATTGGCTCAGGTCGCGCCGGAACCCGAGAAGTCCAAACTTCTTACTCTCGCTGCCATGCTCGCCGAGGTTGCCGAAAAAGTCCAGAGACTGAATCGGATTGGAAATAGGGCCTCACGAAAAATTTTAACGAATTTTGATCATGTGTTCCGGATTATCGCCCAGTCCGGGAGGGATATCGGATTATACGGGCGCGGCGGGAAACGCTCGTGCCTGGAACAAAATCGTTTGGTGGATGCCCTGGCGTAGCCGGGAAGGAGTTACAAACGTGGCACTGATAAATGGGTCCTTACAAATTGGTCGCAGCGCTATTACCGCGTCACAGGCCGCATTAACGGTGACGGGTAATAATATGGCCAATGCCGCTACGGAAGGTTATTCCCGACAGACCGTTCAGATGGTGCCCACTCAATATACCGAAGTCATCCCCGGAAAATATACGGGTACCGGCGTCACGATCCAGGAGATCAAACGACAGGTTGATGATGCCTTGAACGCCCGCATTCGCACCGCGGTGGGGGATTCCCATTCGAATTTGATCCAGCAGCAGGCAATGGCACGCGTCGAAGCGGCATTTAACGAACTGACCGATTCCGATTTGTCCAGTCGATTGAATTCGTTCTTCCAGGCCTGGTCCTCGCTGCAGAACCAGCCCCAGGATGTCGCCTCCCGTAGCGTCGTTTTACAGGAAGGTGCCAGTCTGACCAATTTTGTCCGCGAATTGCGTTCCGGCTTAGACGGCATTCAATCAGACCTGGATACCCAGGTCCGTTTCCAGGTCTCTCAGGCCGATGCCTTGGCCTCCCAGATCGCCGACCTGAATCGCCAGGTGGTCACCGCCGAATCCGGACGCGGTGGGTCCGCTTCCGCCTTACGGGACCAACGCGATGAACTACTCAAACAACTCAGCGAACTCATTAACATTACCACCCGGGAAATGGAAGGCGGGGCGGTCAGTGTCTATATCGGCAACGATCCCTTGATCCAGTATTCCGACAGTCGGGGGTTGAGCTATAAAGAAGAAATTGATGCCAATGGTAATTTGACTTCGGAAGTGATCTTTACCGAGAACGATTTGGCAGTGGATTTAACCCACGGCAATATTCACGGATTAATCACGGCCCGTGATACCCATCTGGGGGCGACCATTTCGGATCTCGATGATTGGACGAAATCGCTGATACTGGAAGTCAACGCTCTGCACAGTTTAGGTCAGGGTTTGGATGGTTTGACGTCTCTCACCGGCACGTTCGGCGTGGATGACGCCGCCGCCTCGCTGGCGGATGACGCCTCGACCGGTTTACCCTGGCAGGCGACCAATGGCGTGTTCTACGTGCAGGTGACTGATAGTGCCGGCAATACCGTAACCACTCAGATCCAGGTCAAGGTCGGCATGGATTCCAGCGATACCACCTTGAATGATCTGACGGCGGCCCTGGATGCCGTGGCTGGCATCAACGCCTCGGTCAATGGGGCGGGACAATTGCAGATTACCTCGAATTCCGGGTTTACGTTTGGATTTTCCTCTCCGGATAATTCCGACGATGCTACCAATGCCTTGGCGATTCTCGGTATCAATACCTACTTTGACGGGACCGACAGTACGGATGTGAGCGTACGTAGCAGTTTGACTGCGCGCGAGATTGCCGCCAGTGCGAATGGTCTGGCCGGCAATGGTGAAATCGCCGGCGCTATTGCACAGCTTTCTACCGTCGGCGCAGATTCGCTCCAGGGCCTGACCTTGGCGGATCGATTTAGTGAAATGGTCGGTACGATCGCGACCAACAGCAAAGCCGCCCAGGATAATTATACTGCGGCCGATGTCGTGTTGCAGACCCTCGAAACCGAACGGCAGGGTATCAGCGGCGTCTCGATCGATGAAGAAGCCCTCAATATGATCATTTTTCAGCGCGCTTTTCAGGGTGCAGCACGCTATGTCACCGCGATTGATGAGATGTTACAGGATGTAATCGCCATGGCCGGATGAAAATACCGAAAAAATTGGATGATAATTTAGAGGATTTAGGAAATATAGATAAAAAAATTGGGTTTGTTTTGAAATTTTTAAATTTGTGATTTGGATAGGATTTTGAGATGTCGTCCGCGATTAGACCAACTAATTTTGCCCGTGTTTCGCTTTTGATGCGAAGCGATCTGCTGATGAGCAGTCTGCGGACCAATTCGGTGGATTTGCTGCGGGTGCAGAATCAATTGTCCAGCGGCCTGCGCTTGGGGCGACCGAGCGATTCGCCGGCGGAAGCGACGACGATCATGAATCTGGATAGTTCGCTGGAGCGGTATAATCAGTACCTGTCCAATATCGACTATGCCGACGGGCATCTGTCGAGTACGGACACTGCCCTCGGGCAATCGGCGGATCTGGTAAAGGAGGCTTATACGTTGGCGCTGGAGAGCATCGGGATGGGAACCGACGATCCGGGTCGAGCCACGAATGCGGAGATGGTGGATCAGATAATTCAACAATTGGTCACTATCGGGAACACGGCGCATCGGGGCAGCTATATCTTCGGGGGGAACAATTCCACGGTGACGCCATTTGAAGCGTTCAGCGGGGGCGTGTATTTCAAAGGCAGCCTAGCGGCGATGCAGGCGCGTGTGGCGGACGACAATCAGGTGGCATTCAGCATCGACAGCAATCAAACGTTTGGAACGCTGAGCAGTCAGGTCGTCGGGACAGCGGACCTGAATCCCGATATAACCGTGAATACGCTGCTCTCGGATCTGAACGGCGCCCAAGGGCAGGGGATTCGGCGCGGGAGTATCGTGGTCAGCGACGGAACCACCTCGGCAACGATTGATCTGGGTAGATGCGTAACCGTGGGGGATGTGATCAATAAGATCAACACGGAAGGTCCGACAGGTATGACCGCAGCGATCGGCGCCGACGGCACGAGTTTACAACTCTCGACGGCGGCGGGGAATATCACCGTAACGGAGGTAGGAAGCGGTAACACCGCCCGAGATTTGGGCATCTATGAAGCAGTAGGAGCGGGGATTAATTTAAGCGGCCAGGACGTCGATGCTCGCCTTACGCCGGCCACGCCGGTAACGGCACTCGCCGGCGGGGCGGGCATCGATTTGATTTCCGGACTGATTATCACCAACAGTCTGGTCTCGCCGGTGGGACCGATTGATTTGTCGTCGGCGAATACCTTCGAAGACATTCTCAATGCGATCAACAACGCGGGTCTGGCGGTCCGGGCGGAGATCAATAGCGACGGGACCGGCATGAATGTGTTCAATCTGCTGAGCGGTTCGCAAATGAGCATCGGCGAGAACGGGGGGACGACGGCATCGGATCTCGGGATCCGCTCGCTGATCGGTACGACGGTGCTGGCGGACTGCAATGGAGGTCAGGGGATTGCGACCACCAACAGCGACGGCGTGGAGGGGGTACTTCGTATTACAACCCGCGACGCGAGTACGTATGACGTAGCGTTGGGCACGGCGGTAACGATACAGGACGTGATCACCCTAATCAATACGGCCACGGGCGGTCATGTAACGGCGGCGTTGGCGAGTACGGGGAACGGAATCGTGTTGACGGATACGATCAGCGGCGCGGGTAATCTGAGTGTGAGTACGATAAGTGAAAATAATTATGACGTCGCCGACCAGTTGGGGCTGGCCCAGTCGGTCAGTTCGGATACGTTATCGGGGGAGGACATCAATCCAGCGATGCCGGACGGTCTGTTTTCTCATTTGTTAGCTTTACGCGACGCGATGTTAGTGAATGACGATCAGGCCATCACGGAGGCGGCGGAATTGGTGGATTTAGATCGACAAACGATAAGCAATATGCAGGGGATGGTGGGCTCGCAGGTCCGAGCGCTGGAAGATCGCAAGACCCAGATGGAGGATAACATCGTAGCGATGGAGACGCTGCGTTCGGACATACGGGATATCGACTTTACGGAAGCGATTACCCGGTATCAGAACTTATATACGGCGTTGCAGGCGAATCTGACGACCGGGAATCAGTTGGCGAATTTGTCGTTGTTAGACTTTTTACAATAAGGAGGTGTAGATGTCGGCGTCGTGCTGATACGCACCGAACCAGGAAAGACCAAATTATAAGAGGGCAGTGCCGGAGGATCCGGCCCGAGGCATAAGGAAATGCTCTTGGGGAATGCTGCCAGGACCGTATCCCGTTATGGAAGACGGGATGAAGGAGGTTTATACCATGAAGGTTCAAACCACCCGTTTTGGCCAGATTGAAGTGGATGAAAGCCGCATTTTAAAATTCCCTAAGGGGCTACTCGGTTTTCCCGACCACAGTGATTACGCCTTATTGCAAACGAATGAGGAAGGTAACTTTTTCTGGCTCCAGTCAGTGGATCAGCCCGGAGTGGCGTTTGTGGTCTGTGATCCGCTGTTGTTCGTACCGGATTATCAGATTCAGGTACGTCCGGAAGATTGTGAGATTCTCGATCTCAAGAGCATGAGCGACGCCCAGGTACTGATTGTGGTGAACAAAGTGGAGCGTACCTTGACCGGCAACCTGCAAGGCCCGCTGGTGATCAACGCTCTGAATCGTCTGGGCCGGCAGTTGGTGCTATCGGAGAAGAAGTACAGCACCAGGCATCCGTTGATACGTCTCGAAACTCCCCAGGAGCAGGTCTCCAAGACCGCGTAGTAAGCGACCGAAGCCATTACCCGGTTGCGGGTAAATCGATGGGAATCGGTTGCTGGGGTAGAGAG
>CAZNQT010000258.1:0-7064 GCA_964574885.1 uncultured Pirellulales bacterium | reverse complement strand
CCCTACGGGTGATTATTTACCCGCCTATTTACGTATCGAATATGGCGACCTGAAAATTTTTATCTCCAACAATTATCATTCCGAAGCAGGCGGTCCCGATTACGGCAAGAGAAAACGGATTTATGGTTTCTCCGTTCGGGAAAATAAACCGTACGTTCTCGACTTTCGCAATCCGCCCAAGGTGATGTTCACCCAGGTCAGCGAAGGAAAAAAATATCGCCGGGGCGAGGAACTAAAAGTCGAAGCGGTCCTGATCGATGAAAAACTGGATTTTATGGTCCGCGGTCTCGATGATACCAGCCGCACTGAGACAAAAACCTATTCCTCCGGCACGACGCGCGAGGCGCCGGTTTCGCTGGATCCGAAAGTGTATATCAAACGCTCCAACGGGCAGATCGTCGCTGAGGGCGTTATGCCCTTTGGCTGAGCCGGTACCTGCGGGTATTCGTGGCGAATACCAGACGATCTGGAAATCAACGGCAGCGAAGAAACCTTTACTCTCGAAGTCGCGTACGATACGCAGGCCCTCTATGGCAAAGTTACCGGCAAACGAAACATCGTGATTTATTGAAACCATACAAGGAATAAAATGAAGACTGTCATCATTGCACTCTTACCATGGATACTCGGAGGAATCTCTCTGGCGCAACCGGTGCAGACCGATTGGCTCATAACACCTCCGCCACAAACCACGTCCGTCATAACCAAGCAAGAGAAGCAGGAAATCACGCTGACGAATGGTTTGATCCGCCGAACGTGGCGACTCTCGCCTAACGCCGCTACCGTTGGATTCGATAATCTTATGACGGGCGAATCCCTGCTGCGCGGCGTTAAACCGGAAGCCCGTATCGAAATCAACCATCTGAAATTTAGCATCGGCGGCTTGATCGGCCAGCCCGACTATGCTTATTTGTTACCGGAGTGGATCGATCAGTTGCGCACCGATGATCAGGCGTTTCAATTTGTGGATTACCAAACGGGTTCCACGCAGGTGCGCTTCGCCTGGAAACGGAAACGGCATTGTGAAGATCGTCCCTGGCCGTCCCCGGGGAAATCACTGACCTTGAACTTTCACCTTGCCACCGATCAGGTGAAACAACTTATGTCAGATCGTCTCCTTATTTCCAACGAGAATCGGATCGCCTTGTTGAAAAGCGATTTTACGGACGATCTCGATGCCTGGACCCTCCATCGATCCCCACATCAGAACTCCACGTTTACCCACGAAGGCAAGCCGGGCGAAATCGTTACGCCCGCCAATACATCTGTTTATGCCGAACGGAAACTGCCGACCGGGGTGCGCATCCTGCAATGCCGCATTGAACCGGGAACCGATGCCGCCGCCAGTTGGGGACCGGGCATCACGGTGCTTTGGCCCAACCGCATCATTAAGTTCAACCTGCGTACCGGCGCCAATCAGTTCGGCATATTCGATGGTAGTAACGAACGACTACTCGGAACCGTCGATACTACTAAAACCTATACGCTGCGTATCGAGATAACCGAGTCGGCTGTCTTCTGCGATGCATCGCAGGATGGCAAAAACTGGCAGTTGATTCATAAGATCCCGCTTTCGTCTGCGCTGGGCGATCCTCAAAGCGTTCGCGTAGGCAAAACCGGTCGTACGGGAGGCAAAGAAGATTATACCCAACCGGGACCGTATGGCTTGTGCCGTATTTCGAGCGTTCAGGCGTTTGGCGATTTGACGCCCGCCGCCCGGGAAGCGCAGCGAAAACAAATGGCCTGGGTAAGTAAATTGCGTGTTTCCGTGCACTATGAGATGTATGACCAAATCCCTCTGTTGTGCAAATGGCTGACGCTGCATAACGGTTCGGCACAGACCGTTACTCTGAACCGCTTTACCAGCGAGATACTGGCCGTCGTCGAATATGAGTCGCACGTGGAAGAATACGAAAAATGGAACGTGCCAAACCTGCACGTAGAAAGCGATTATGCCTTTAGCGGAATGAACGCCCTGGTGGCCAATCATACGACCCATTGGATTGCCGATCCGGAGTACGTTACCCAGGTTCATTATCAGCGTCAAAATCCCTGTCTGTTGGAATCGCGTCCGCCGCTGGGGCCGGAACTGGCGATAGCGCCCGGTGAAACGTTCGAATCGTTTCGCACTTTTGAACTGGTATATGACTCGACGGAGCGAGAACGAAAAAGCCTGGCCCTGCGCCGTATGTATCGTACTATCGCACCCTGGGTAACTGAAAATCCGCTGATGATGCACGTGCGCTATGCCGATCCCGCATCCGTACGACGAGCGGTCGATCAGTGTGCCGAAGTCGGATTTGAAATGATAATCCTGACCTTCGGCAGCGGCTTTAACATTGAAAATGAAGACCCGAAGTACCTGGCCCACTGGAAGGAACTAGCCGACTATGCCCATAGCAAGGGCATCGAAATCGGCGGGTACTCACTATTGTCCAGTCGGCGCATTGGCCCGGAGCAAGACGTGATTGACGTGAATACCGGCAAACCCGGCGGCGCCAAGTTCGGTAACGCGCCTTGCATACAAAGCCGCTGGGGTCAGGAGTATTTCCGTAAACTGTATCAATTCTTCAAAACAACAGGCTTCGATCTATTAGAACACGACGGCTCGTATCCCGGCGATACGTGTGCTTCAACGACGCATCCCGGCCATAAAGGATACCTAGATTCGCAATGGACCCAATGGAAAACCATTACCGATTTCTATCGCTGGTGCCGAGGCAAGGGAATTTATCTGAACGTGCCGGATTTTTATTACCTCAACGGATCGAATAAATGTGGCATGGGCTACCGCGAAACCAACTGGTCCCTGCCGCGGGCTCAGCAGATTATTCACGGCCGACAAAATATCTACGACGGTACCTGGCAGAAGACACCGAGCATGGGCTGGATGTTTGTCCCGCTGACACAGTACCACGGCGGCGGAGCGGCTGCTACCATCGAACCGTTACATGAGCACCTGGACGCCTACGAAGCGCACCTGGCCAACAACCTCGGTCTCGGCGTGCAGGCCTGCTACCGAGGCCCCCGTTTGTACGATACGGATCAAACCAAAGCCGTAGTGAAAAAGTGGGTGGACTTCTATAAGAAATATCGCGCCATTCTCGAATCGGACCTGATTCACGTTCGTCGGCCCGACGGTCGCTGGATCGACGGCATGCTGCACGTCAATCCGCAACTCAAACATAAGGGATTGGCGATGGTCTATAATCCCCTGACGACCGCGATTTCTACCCAGTTAAAACTACCCCTCTACTACACCGGCCTGATCCAGACCGCTAAAATCCGCGAACAAGAAGGTCCCACCCAAACCTACACACTCGACCGTAAGTATAACGTGCTCCTACCCATCTCCATGCCCCCCCAAAGCGTTACCTGGTTCATTATCGAGTAATACTGCGGTATCAATTTCCCCGGATAAGCCAAATTAACAACGTAAGATCCACTTCTTCCAAGCTTTCTACCACCCGATTTGCTTTAATAAGTTTTTCGGTAGTTGTGGAATTGGTAACGGCGATGCACTTACAGCCGGCGTTGTGGGCGGCTTCCACGCCGTCCGGGGCGTCTTCGATGACCACACAATTCATCGTCGGTACGTCGATATGCTGCGCCGCCGTCAGAAACAATTCCGGATGCGGCTTTTTATGCGTAACGTCGCTGCCGGTAATATACACCATCTTTTGATATGGTATCCGAGCGGAGTGCAGTACCGCTTCGGATTTTTCCCGCGTACTGCTGGTGGCGATGGCAAGGCGAAAATCCTCCCGCGCCAAAGCCGTTTCCATCAATTCGAGAACGCCCGGAAACGCAGGCAGCGGTTCTTCCCGGAGAACTTTTAGAAAATAGTCCTGCCGTACCTTCGTGGCCTGCGCGACCTGTTCGGCCGTCATCTCGAATCCATGTACTTCGGCCGCTGCGCGTACGTAGGCTTCCGCCCCGCGGCCCAATCCCTTCTCAAAATCCTCCCGCCGAACGCCTTGCAATCCAAACAGGTCTGCGAACATCTGAATCGATGCGCGCGCATTGACCGCCTCGGTATCGGCGATCACTCCATCTACGTCGAAAATCAAGCCATACATCTGATAAGCAAAAAGTTAAAATATAGTTGAATTGGGTATCTTCTTTCTTCGTCAGTTCTCTGAAAAATCCTAAATCCGAATTTCCAAATCCTAATCAAATTCAAATACCAAAACCTACATGATTAACACATACCTGTTTGAAACATTTGAACATTTGTATTTTGATATTGTTTAGAATTTAGGATTTAGTGCTTCGGATTTTGGTTCGCTATCACCAGGTCTGCACGGGATCCACCCAGTTCGTGGACGTCAGTTTTAGGGTATAAATATCTTCTTCCGGGGCTTCGAGTTTGATCCACGTCTTGCCGTAAATCGTATGATCGAACGGAAAACCCTTCGGATCGCTCAACAACGTAGCATCCCGCGGTCGATCCGCCAATTGGAGCAGGGCCTCATTCAACGCCGAACGCGCCATGCCGATCATCGATACGGTTTTGGCATCCTCCTCGAACGGACGACCGTCATCGATAATCATTTCCCGACAGCGACGGACGATCTCGATATTCTTGCGGGCTTCATTTTCATACGGTGCGTTTAACAGATCGGCCGGCAGAATCGTCTGGACGTAAATATACAATTTTTCCCGGCTGAACGGCGGCGCTAATAGTTCGCTGCGCACCTGTACATACACCTTGCGTTTCACCAGCGAATCGTCCGCATTGAATTCTACGATCCCCAATTCGCGCGACCACCCCGCTTTGTGATAAACGCTGACCGCTTCGGCCGTCGAGAGCAGGCCTTTCTCCGGCAACAATTCCAATACCTCCGCCGTATCGGTATGGGATACTTCGATCTGCGTCATCTGCTTGCCGACAATGAGCTGATTCTCCGACTGACAACCGATGAACCCCACCAACGATGCCAGGCATCCCAGATAACCGATTAACGCCGAGCGTTCCCAACGAGACCGACCCGTTATTCTTTGGGCATTCACATCGTTCTCCTTATGCATGAACGTCTTGTTTCTTTATTTCTAAACGCAGCTATTTACTGAACTTTTTCAAAATTGAGGTTAGGCATATATTATTTACGAAAATCCCAATAAGGATTTTCGTAAATAAGTTTGTAACCTGTGACCATACGATAACTTGCGATTTGGAAAGAAAAAATTATATAAGAATTTTTTCTTTCCAAAGTATGTCTAACCTCAATTTTGAAAAACTCTTATTATCAAAAAAAGGGTCTGCTCTGCGAGACAGGCCCTTACGTGTATTAACTGCCTCCACCGCAATGCCGTTCGCAAGGCTTTTGAAAGAACCCTGTATGTCCAGGGGGGGGCTGTTGCTTATGTACCAGAAATCCCGGCTGGCAGGCATGACCGGCGTTATAAGTACTAGCATCCCAGATTACGGGGTATCGGTTCTTCAAAAATTACCAAACGTTACGTACATGGCAGAGGCATATTTGCCTTCACCTGCTGTGGCAGGCAACCATGTGCATCCTATAAACCTTTTATAGCATTTCTCTCATCGGTTGGCAATACTCATTTGCTTGAGAAATATAACTACTTTATCGGCCCTTTAGGCGCGCAGTTCGGCGCTGAATTTCTCCTTCAACGCCCTTAGGATTTGCTCCTGATAGGCGTCCACCTCAGCGTGGGTCAACGTTTCTGCCGCCTGACGAAAATGCAGCGAGAGCGTCAGGCTCTTTCTTCCCGCCTCTACACCTTTGCCGCGATATATCCCTACAAATCGCACTTCGCGCAGATCGTGAATCTGCTGATCGTGAATCTGTTGCTCTACATCCTTCCACGCTATCGACTCATCCAGAACCAGCGAAAGGTCACGCGTGATCCCCGGAAAACGAATCAGAGGCACTAACTCCGCTACACCTCCCTGCAGTTTGATCAATTCTCCAAAATCAATCTCCGCCAGACATACATCTTCATTCAGATCAAACTGCTTAAGAATCTCGGCATGTAACTTGCCCGCGTTGCCAATACAGGTATCGCCTACTAACAGCCTAGCTCCCGTCTCCGGGTCGGCCCAGAGCACCTCGTCTGACTGACACGTAAGTTTGATCTTCTTATCCAACGCCGTCAATATCGCTTCCACCGCACCCCGAAGATTGCGAAAATCGCCATCCGTCAGCAGACTCAAGCAAATTGTCTCATGCGGCAGTGCATCCGAACCGTTCGGTTTATGACAAGCCGCTATCTCATAGAAATCGCAATACTCGTTACCCGTGTCCTGATTACGCTTGCGGGCTTCCAACAGTGACGGCAACAAACTCGGCCGCAGTGCATTGTTACTCTTACGCGTCATATCCTGCACTCGCACCGGCTCAAATCCGGCCGGCATGAACGGCTGCCAATGACGATCTTCCGTAAAACTGACGCTGATCGTCTCATAGAAACCACAACCGTTTAACGCCGTCGTCACCTTACGGCAGGTCCGCTGATACTCATCCTGCGTCTTAACCGTAATATGAATCCTCGGTTCTACCGGAATCGATCCGTAACCGTGGATCCGAATCACTTCCTCGATCAAATCCACCTCCCGCACCAAGTCGTTCCGCCAACTGGGAATGGTACAGGTAATTACTCCGTCTGTTCCCAATTTCGGCTCCAATCCCAGCCTACTTAGTATCCCTAAAACCGTATCCGACGGAATTTCAATCCCTATCAGTAGCTTAAGACGCGATAATCGCATACCGACCTGTCGGTCTAAATAGCCTACCGGCCAGACGTCTATCACACCCGGCGCCACATTTCCACTCGCGAATTGCCCTAAAAGCGCCGTGGCCCGACGTGACGCCCAATCCACCATTACAATGTCCACGTTTCGCTCGAAACGAAACGACGACTCGCTGCTCAGCGTCAGCGCCCGTGAAGATCGACGCGTGCATAGCGGATCGAAATGGGCACTTTCCAGCAATACCGTTTTCGTCTGGTCGCCCACCTCGCTGGTGAGCCCTCCCATAATCCCCGCCATTGCTACAGGCTGCGACGCATCCGCGATCACCAGCATACCATCATTTAATTCC
>CAZNQT010000257.1:0-7072 GCA_964574885.1 uncultured Pirellulales bacterium | reverse complement strand
ACTGACCCCGACGGGATTTGAACCCGTGTTGCAGGGATGAAAACCCTGTGTCCTAGACCTGGCTAGACGACGGGGCCATAGATGGGATATTAAATCGGCCTCGTAAGGGCTTGTCAAATAAAAATTTCGGAAAAATCCCCTCAGGAATCCGTTTGCGGGGTGGAACCGGGCAGTTGGGCATTAGACTCGTCTGACGCCACCACGACCCGATTTCGGCCGGAATTTTTGGCCTCGTACATGGCCATGTCGGCGGCAAACAGTAATTGATCGTGCCCCTGGGCATTCCGCATTTGGGCGACCCCGAAACTGGCCGTGATCGGCTTGGGGAAATCACCCATGGGCACCTCCTCAATCAAGCGCCGCAGGCGTTCAGCCAGTTGGGCAGCCGCGATATGATCATTCCCCGGCGCCACGATCAGAAATTCTTCTCCGCCCCATCGTCCCACCACATCCGGTTGACGCAGATTGCACATCAGGATCGAAGCAATCTTGGCCAGTACTTTATCCCCGGCATCGTGCCCGTAACAATCATTGACCCGTTTGAAGCGGTCGATATCGACCATGACCACGGACAAGGGTTGTTGATACCTTCGGGACCTTTCGACTTCGGCCTTAATGACTTCACTAATCGCGGTCCGATTGAACAGCCCGGTGAGCTGGTCCTTTCGGGACAGCTTGAGTAGCTGTTTATGGGCATCTTCCAAGGCCACGAAGGCAGAGACGTCGCGGAAAATTTGCGTCGCACCGATAATGTCACCCTGCGCATTGCGGATCGCCGAGATGTGAGATTCAATCGGGATGCGCTGCCCGTTTTTTCGCCGGACGTATCCTTTCCAAGTACCGGGCATCCCCGTGTCCAGGACAATTTCGATGCCGTGCCGCTGGGGGATATCGGGGGTTACCTCATCCTGTCGATTGACAAACGGCGTCTGGCGCCAATGTTGACCAAGCATCTCTGCGGCGAGATAGCCGGTGATCCGGGTACAACTATCGTTCCAGTAGGTAATGATCCCGCGTTGATCGACGGTATAGACCGCATCAAAAAGGCAATCCAAAAGAATTTTATAAAATTCCGTGGATAATGTACTCGCCTGCTTTTGCTCCATTATCGCTCTTTTATCGATGTCCGATAATCCTCTCTAGCCCACCATGCCCATTCATTATCCTATCGGCCTTCCAACCAGTCCGGTTAGAAAACACCCTACGGTACAGCCTGCTTATGGCCCCATGAAACCGCTACACAATTGGTATAATTGTATTCTACGATATAATTTCGGCCGAGGCTATTTAATCCATCGTGCCGGATCCGTTTCCGGACTGTGCGGCACCAATTCGTCCCTTACCAAGCGATCCCGTTTTAATAAAAAGGCCAAAATTCGTCTTCGCAGTTTGGTGAACGGCCGGGCGACGGCTCGATGAAGCGCGATCCAACTACTGGTCCGTCGAGAATTCCGGAGTTGGTATTCATCCATTAAATCACGACGCATCCGGCGTTTGTGCTTGAGGAAATGGTACCTATCCTCCCGCTGCAGAACCTCTAATATCCCCCGCGCCACACGCCTAGATCCCAGCAACCGTTGGGGTACATGCCAAGAAATTTGAAAATCAATCATCCAGGGTCGGCCGTCCGCAGCCAGAATGATATTTCCCCTTTTATTCATATCCACATACGCCACGCGACACTGATGGATTTTCGTAATGAGATCCTCTAAATGATCGAAAAAGTCATCCGGAATTTCCGGTCGTTGGTCCAAAGACCAACCGGGAATATATTTATATAAGAACCCCCATTTCCCATATCTGCCCAGCAATCCCGGGACTCCCGAAACGTGTCGTAAAGAGTGTAAAATCGAGATTTCATGCTCGATTAAAGCGCGTCCCAGCCATCCTAAAGGAAAACCGAGAAAATCCCCCCGACGTCCCAGTTTTAGAACGATCCGGTCAGGGACGTTCTTGTCCTGGGCGTCCTTATCGGACCTTTCGAATAACAAGGTAGTAGCAAAAAAATCATGTTTAAACACGCGTACGAAGGTATAGGCCGACCGGTTTACGTTCAGATGCTGCGGCAGTTCATAACGCCCCCACGCTTTTAATTGATAGCCAATACCTGATTTCATAGCATTTACATTTTTATAAAAAAAATCCTTCCCTGCAAGCCACCCTTTTTTAATTCCTCCCTCCAAATTTGAGTCGAAAAAAATCACGCATGCCGAAAACATCCTGCTGTTTTTATGAAACAACATACCCAGAGCAACCGTAACCAATTGTAATTAAACATGTTATGTGAAGTTCTCCATTTATCGACGTTGTATTTTTTCAACGCAGGAACTCATCCCCTATTATACCGCCCGATAACCGAAAAAACGCATTTCCCATAAATCTTTAAATTTCAGCAACTTATATTACATGAATATATAAATAGAAGAGCATAGAAAAATGGCATACCCTTTGCGAAAATTACAAGGGAGAGAGAGAGTAGGTGAAGCTACGTTTAAATATCGAAAGTGCTTAAATAACAATGATTTACAATTTAAGCTGACGTATTGAGGCTTCATCAGAGATGTCGGAGTTGTAGAGAGAGAGAGTTACCAAAAACCATCATCTCGCAACTTCTTAACTAAAAGGAACTTACAAAACAACCGTTTTTTATTGCATGAATTGCCGTTACGTGGTATAATGAAGATTTGGGAGCGACTATCCCTAAGAACATCGAGATAACAACCATGAGAGCGGAAGTCGGATATATGAAAAGGAGAGAGTAAGAGTAAGCAGTGAAACCAAGCCTGGGAGGGAGAGAGAGAAAGTCTTCCCCATAGGTCTCTGGTAGCATCAACCCACCCAAACCCTAGTCGGATCCAATTCGACGAGTATGCGGTAAGGGCATAGAGTTGAGTGGCGGAGAGGTCAACTCCCTGGTTTCACCCCCCGTAACCATAAGGAAAGGGAATTTATTAATCCATGGGGCGAGCCCAACGCGCCAAAGAAGAGGGAAGAAGAATTAAGAGAGGGAGAAAGAAAACAAATGAATAGCGTACAAAAGCTTAATCGAATCCAGCCAAGTTGTTTGCGATTGGGATTGATGGTATTGCTGAGCCTATCGATTTTAGGTACAACCAGCCAAGCCACCCTCGTCAATTTTGAATCGCATGCGTGGGAGGTGGCCAGTCAGCATATTTATCGTGATGAGGCCCCCATCACGGAACCGGCAACGAGCGTTTCATCCGATTACAATGGCACTGATTTTTTCTACGTGCAGGAGATCCACGAAAATAAAGCGATCGGTTTCAGCGGCGCGGCGGCGGACAATCCCAATATTTTCGCGCATGTATTGTCGTACACGACGTCCGACGATAAAACGAATTACCATACCACGAACACCACGGGGCATACGCGTACGTATATCCTGGAACCGGAAGATATAGGCCTATCCCATTCGCGCAAGAAGAAGATCACACTCAAAAGCGATATTATTCTCGACGGGTCACTTCTCTACATCAAGGATCCCGACTTGAATACTGACTTTTCGGATATGGATGCTTCGTTCGAAGTGCTCGTCACCCGCGAAAACGGGAAGAAAGTGTTTAAGGGATCCGTGCAGTTGAAGACCAAGAAAAATGGCAAAGTCAAAATAAAAACCACAGGGAAAATTAAAAAGAAATACATTGATTTATATACGGTCGATGAGAACACTTATAGAATCGATTTCTTCGACAACCACATTCCCTATAAGACCAAGGTGAAACTGGGAGAAGAATTTTCTTTGATCACGCAAGTAACCAGTAATGCGTTGAATAAAGGATATGGTACGGGGGCCGAGGTCATATTTGGTCCCGGCGCCCCTACGCTGCCGACGTACCAGGAACAAGGGATTCCGGAGCCGGCGACGATAATTTTACTGGCGTGCGGCGGATTTTTGATGCTTCGGCCCAGTCCCCGAAGGTTTCGCCTGGGAAGATGAAGGCAATCGATTCGTTCGGGCGATCTGTCCGTATTACGGGAATTATTCAGAGGAGAGAAATAAGCAATGAAAATCCAAATTGGTAGAGTAATGGTATTATTCGCCACGATGTTATTCCTATCGTACGGCACTTCTTCGGCCACGCTAATCGAAAGTGAAACGAACGATACTCTTGCTACCGCGGACGTGATCGTTCGGGGTCCGGCGCTCTGGGTGGATGCCGGCGCGATGGAATTAACGCCCGGAGACGTAGATTTCTTCTCGATTCGCCTGGAGGAAGGGGAAATCCTCATGGCCGCCACGACGCCACTAGCGGAGTTGTTTACCAGGCCTGATACGATCATGGGGTTATTCAACGAAACGGGAACCTTGTTAGTTCTGAATGACGACGCCGGCAGCGACGATCCGGGCGATTCCGAAGAAAACCTGGGATCGAAGATAGAGTATCAGGCAACGGAAGGGGCGACCTACTACCTCGGCGTAACCGGCTTTGATGATTTCGATTTCGAAGGGAATTCGGATGAAACGGATAACACCGTTGCTCACAACGAAACCGGCTCCTATGCGTTAACCATCACTATTATTCCGGAACCGGCCACATTAAGTCTTTTTGCCCTTGGCCTTATACCCCTACTGCGTCGGAGAAAATTGACGTAAAGCAAAGCATACATAGGGGACGAAAAGCCTAGACATGCGCCCCGAACGAGAATTATTGGTGGCTCTCGGGCGGGGCGTTCCTTTGCGCTCTTTTTAGGCGACGAAATTGCCTAAAACGAGGAGGCGAGATTCTCCAAAGTGTTTTATTATTAACAGTTTATATATATCCGTATTTTTATCCCCGACCCGTTAATTTCATCTTAAATTGACTTGACAAGCGACCGATAAATGTATTATACTTCAACGTTTGCTGCAGTAAATCCTGCGGCGGCATAGAGAGAGAAAGAGGTAAAGAGAGAGAATACATCATCTAAGCCATTTACTATCCACCTAATGGATTGAATAGTCCTGTACCCTATTCCAGAGGAGTGTGGTGGGTAGAAATCCGAATGGCCGATAGCCTGGGAGATAAGGAGAGAAAGGCGATGAAAAATCGGAGCGAGAAAATTGCAGTTTTACTGACAGTGGTATTGGCGTTATCGTCCCATTTTTGTTGGGCAACCCTAATCGAAAACGAGACGAGTGCCATCCAGGGAGTCAATGATACTCCGGCGACGGCGGATCCGATCATACGTGGTTCGGCGATCTGGGCGGATGCCGGCGTGATGCACTTAGCCAGCGGAGGGGGTGACATGGATTTCTTCTCTATTGATCTGATGGAAGGGGAAATCCTCATGACCGCCACCACGCCGTTGCAGGAATTGTTTGCCATGCCTGATACGATCCTGGGATTATTCGATGAATCAGGTATGTTGTTGGTTTTGAATGACAATGCCGGCAGCAGCGACCCTGACGATGAATATTTTAATCTTGGCTCCAAGATCGAGTATCAGATCCCTGAAGACGCAACCTATTACATTGGCGTTACAGGATATGACGATTTCGACTTCGAGGGGAACTCGGATGAGTCGGATAACACCGTTGCTCACGCTGAAACCGGCGCCTATGCGTTAACCGTCGCGGTGATTCCGGAACCCGCGACATTTATGTTGCTGGGACTGGGAACAATGCTGTTTCTGCGGAAACGGCTCGTATTTCAATCGTAGCTTTAGTCGGCCTGAATCGCCTTGACAGGTCGACTTTGCATACAATTGGTCAGGGAGCGAGAGTGTGTACTCGCCTCCCAGAAGGATCTCATCGCGGTTTCGTGATGAGATTTTTCGTTGCGCAAGTCCTCCTTGACATAAGACCAGAATATTATATAATGTTATCTCACAATGAGTTATAAACAAAAATAGTGTAGTAAGAACAGGTTTAGTATGTCCGAGGAATTATCAAAACTCTATGAACCCAAGCAAATAGAATCCCGCGCGTACGAACTATGGTCTGAGCAGGGATGTTTTCACGCCGACGCGACTGACCACGACGGCGATTCCGCCCGCGCTTACACTATCGTCATTCCTCCGCCCAACGTAACGGCGGCCTTACATCTGGGTCACGCCCTCAATAATACTCTACAGGACATACTGATTCGCTGGCGTCGGATGCAGGGGTATAACGCCTTATGGATGCCGGGTACGGATCATGCCGGGATCGCCACCCAGACGGTCGTGGAAAAGCGAATCCTGGCGGAAGAGGGTAAAAGGCGGACCGACTTCTCGCGGGACGAATTTATAGGACGGGTACAGGCCTGGAAGGATGAGTACGAGGCGCGAATCATTGAACAATTGCAAAAGATGGGCTGTTCGTGCGATTGGCGACGGACGCGGTTCACCATGGACGAGATTTGCGCCCGGGCGGTGCGGGAGACGTTTTTCCGTTTGTTTCGGGACGGGCTGATCTATCGCGGTAAGCGCCTGGTGAACTGGGATCCGGCGACCCAGACTGTCCTGGCGGATGACGAGGTCGAGCACGAGACCATACAGGGACACTTCTGGTATATGCGGTATCCGCTGGTCGAACCGGTGGAGATTGATGGCGAGCGGTTGGAATGGGTCACGGTAGCCACCACGCGGCCGGAGACGATGCTGGGCGATACAGCGGTGGCGATGAATCCTTCCGATCCGCGGGCCAAAATACTGGTTGGAAAAAAGGTGCTGCTGCCGCTGGTAGGTAGAGAAATCCCGATTATTGCCGACGAACACGTGGTGCTGCCCAATCCCGAAAGCGATGATGAAAAAGCAAAATTTTCGACGGGATTTCTGAAAGTGACGCCGGCCCACGATCCGGACGACTGGGCGATCGGGCAGCGGCACGATCTGCCGGTGGTAAACGTTATGGCACCGGACGGAACGATCAGCGATCAACACGGATGGGAGGATGCAGCCAGCTCCGATGCGGAGCAATTTCTGGGGATGGACCGATTCGAAGCGAGAGAGGGAATCGTAGAATGGTTCCGCCAGGAAGAACTACTGGAAGAGGTGCGGGAATATACCCATGACGTTGGGCAAAGCTACCGGTCGCACGTACCGATTGAGCCGTACCTGAGCTATCAGTGGTATATCGCCGTTAAAAAAC
>CAZNQT010000256.1:0-7111 GCA_964574885.1 uncultured Pirellulales bacterium | reverse complement strand
ATAATGAACGAATTGGAATACGACGACGAGGGGGATTGGCCGGGCGCTCCGGACGGATCGGGGGTTTCGCTGGCCAAGATCGATCCCGACAGCGCCAGCGGCGTTGCGGAAAACTGGACTTGGAGCGAACAGATGGGTGGAACGCCGGGGGCTCCTAATTTTTCCTACGCGTCGAGCGAAACCGGCACGGAGGTCGTGCCGGTGGCAACGAGCGCGGCAGTATGGTCCTTGGTGCCTACCGACGATTCTCTGGGAACAACATGGACCAACCGCTATTTCAATCACTCAGGCTGGTCCAGCGGTCTTACCGGCGTAGGCTACGAAGCGAGTACGGGAAATTATGGCGAGTATTTCAATCTCGATATCAAAGAGGAGATGTACGACGATGGGATCAATCCGACTCCCAATGCCACCTGTTATATCCGCATACCCTTTACGGTGGCCGATCCTTCCGCGTTTACATCGCTGACGTTACGCATGATGTATGACGACGGCTTTGTGGCATATCTGAACGGCCAGGAAGTAGAACATGCCAATGCGCCTGGCAGGGACGGAAACCCAGGCACCCTCGCCTGGAATTCGCAGGCCTCCAATGATCATCCGGATGCACAGGCCACAGTTTTTCAGGACTTTGACATAACTTCTCACTTGAGCGATCTTGAAACGGGCGATAACGTTCTGGCGATTCATGGTTTGAACTCAACACCGAGTAGTTCTGATTTTCTGATATTGCCGGAATTGCATGCCTTTGCCTCCGCCGAGGGAACTCAAACCAAACTGGCGCTGAACGAGATCACGTCGGCATCGGCAGCGCCCGACAATTTCTGGGTGGAACTGGTGAATTACGGCAACCAGACTATCGTGCTGACCGGGATGGTACTGCGTTGTCAGGGAGTGGTAACGGGCGACTACATCTTTCCCAGAGAGACGATTGAGCCGGGCCACTATCGGGTGCTCTATGAATCGGAACTGGGATTTCGTCCCGCGGACGAAGATAAATTGTTTTTGTATAATTCGGACGTCGATGCGGTCCTCGACGCGGCCGTCGTGAAAAATTCCCACCGGGGCCGATACCCCGAAGCGACGGGCCAATGGCTCTATCCGGATGCAGGTACGCCCGGTTCGATAAACAGTTTTGATTTCCACGATGAAATTGTCATTAATGAAATCATGTATCATCCCCGTCCTCAGTACGAACCGTATGAGGAATCGCCGGAGGAGTGGATTGAGCTGTATAATCGCAGCGGCCAGACGATAGACCTGACGGGGTGGACTCTTCGAGGGGGAATTGAATACGACTTCCCCAGCGAAACCACTCTGGGGCCGGGAGAATATCTTGTGATCGCCGATGACGCGGATTACTTGCGAACGCTCTATCCTGAGATCAATATCCTGGGGGATTTATCGAAGGCTTTGTCACACAAGGACGATTTGATCCTTCTGAAAGATGCCAACGGAAATCCGGCGGACGAAGTGCACTATTATGAAGGGGGACGTTGGCCCAAATATGCGGACGGGGGCGGTTCCAGTGTGGAGCTGCGTGATCCGGACGCCGACAATTCCATCCCGGAGGCGTGGGCCGCGAGCGACGAAAGCGGCAAATCGAGTTGGCAGAGCTACTCCTATCGCGGAATTGCATCCAACAGCGTCGGGAACGACAACCAGTGGCACGAATTCGTTTTGGGTTTGTTAACGTCGGGCGAAATCCTGCTGGACGATATAAGCGTGGTCGAAGATCCGGACGGTACGGCTGTCGAGTTTCTCCAGAACGGCACGTTCGAGTCGGACACACCGGGGAGCGAGCCGGCAACATGGCGCATCATTGGAAATCACTTTGGCCAAGTGATTGTGGATCCCGACGATCCCGGCAACCAAGTGTTACGACTGACGGCGCACGGCGCGACGGAGCACATGCACAATCATGCGGAGACCACCTTTGGCGGTGGGAAAAACGTGGTCAATGGACGCGAGTACGAGATATCGTTTCGGGCCAAGTGGCTGGCTGGCTCCAATCAACTTCATACACGTTTGTATTACAATCGCCTCGCCCTGAGAACCTTACTCGAAGTTCCGCCGTTGGGCGGGACGCCGGGCGCGCAGAATTCCCGCTATGAATCCAATATCGGTCCCACGTATCGTGAGTTTGGCCACAGCCCCGTGGTACCCGCTGTTAGTGAGCCGGTTACGGTCTCGGTAGTGGCGGTAGATCCTGATGGAGTGAGTCAATGCACTCTTTGGTGGGCGATTGACGGAGGGATCTGGAACAGCGAGACCATGAACCATCAGGGCGGGGGCTTGTACACCGCGTCCATACCCGGTCAGGCCGGCGGTACGATCGTGCAGTTTTATGTGGAGGGCCAGGACGGTCTAACCGCCACTTCCACGTATCCGGCGGCAGGTCCCGATTCCCGCGCCCTGTATAAAGTCGAGGACGGTCAAGCCAGCTCCGGGGGGCTGCATAACTTCCGCATTATTATGACTACGGCGGATACGGACTGGCTTCATGAGCTAACCAATGTAATGAGCAACGATCGGTTGGGCGCCACGATCGTGTATAACGAAAAAGAAGTGTTTTACGACGTCGGTATTCGCCTGAAAGGGGGCGAACGAGCACGGGACGTCGATATCTGGCTGGGATATAGTATAGAATTTAACTCCGATCACCTCTTCCGCGGGATTCAGGAAAAGGTTGTAATAGACCGCTCGGATTATGGTTGCGCCGAACAGGGAGAAGTTTTTGCCAAGTATCTCAGTATGCACGCCGGCGGCATCTACTGGGCCTATGACGACCTGGCGCACGTGATCGCCCCGCGCAGCCAGCACACCGGTCCAGCGATTATGCAGTTGGCTCGGAACGAAGATATCTTCCTGGATGCCCAATTCGCCGACGGAAGTAACGGCTGGTTGTATGAATATGAGCTGATTTACTATCCCACGACCACCATCGATGGGAATCCGGAAAGCCTCAAGAAGCCCGAGCCGGATAACGTGATCGACGTGGATATTCAGAATCTGGGGGATGATAAAGAGCCGTATCGCTGGATTTTCCAAACCAAGGACAAACGGATTCGCGACGATTACAACCGGCTCATTGACATGGCCAAAACCTTCAGTTTATCGGGAGAGACCCTGGAAGAGCAAGCGGCCAAGGTCCTGGACGTCGATAACTGGATGCGCACCTTCGCCATGCAATCACTGCTGGGCGTGAGCGATACGTACACTCGCGGTCACGACCACAATCTGAGGATTTACATCCGACCGGAAGACCAGAAGGCGTTGGTCTTTCCCTGGGACTGGGACGGTTTGTGCCACCAGTCCACGTCCGCCTCTCTCTGGGGGAATCGGAATCTGGCAAAGATCATCGAGCGGGCGCCCTATCGGCGATTGATGTATGGTCACTACCTTGATATAATTACCACTACGTTTAATAATACGTATATCACTCCGTGGGCCTCTTACTTTGCTTCCTTGACGGGCGATTCGAGTTACAACAGTTGCGGGAGCTACTTTGTAGCCCGCGCGAACTACGTATCCAGTCAACTGCCAACGCGGCGCGGCGTATTTGTCATCACGGATCCGAACTGCACGGTGGATACGGATTATGTGGTGCTCCATGGGGAAGCCTCCATCGACGTGAAAGAGGTGTATGTGGAAGGCGGCGAGGAGGAACCGCTGGCGTTGAGCTGGACCTACACGGGTTCCGGCCCCAGCGAGCAATTTTACTGGGAGGCCACGGTGCCGCTGGCGCCGGGAGTTAATCCGTTGAAATTGCTGGCGTATGGCTTTCGGGGCAACCTGATCGCAACGGAGGAGATTACGGTAATCAGTACGCTCACGGAGCGGCCGTTGCAGGATTATCTGCGCGTCACGGAGATCATGTACGATCCGGTGGGGGGCAGCGATTACGAGTTTATCGAACTGTGTAATACGGGGCCGGAAGAGTTGGATTTAACCGATCTGGTCGTCCGAGACGCCATTGACGACTTTGTCTTCAAATACAGCAGTGTAACCCATCTCGCGCCGGGTGAGTACGTAGTGATAGTCCGCGATATTCCTTCGTTCGAATCCCGTTACGGTACGAACATCCTTGTAGCCGGCGAATACACCGGCAAACTCGCCAATGAAGGGGAACAGCTTCGCCTAACGGGCAGGTGGAATGCGGAAGTGCTCTCCTTTGAATATGGCGATAGTCGGGGCTGGCCTCTGGCGGCCGACGGCGCCGGTCATTCGCTGGTGCCCCTGCCGATCGCCCTGGCGGGTCAGCACCGCGGATCGCTCAATTACGGGGGCAACTGGCGCGCCAGTATGTATATCTACGGGTCGCCGGGCCAGGCCGATCCGCCCCTACCTGCGGGCCTTGTCCTTAATGAATTTATGGCCCATACAGACTTAAACGATCCCGAATATCCTAACCACGACTCCAACGACTGGGTCGAACTTTATAATCCCACCGACTCCGGTATTACCTTGACCGCGGACAGTTGGTATCTCAGCGATGACAAGAACGATCTGCAGAAATGGGCTATTCCCGCGATGGTAATTCCGTCACATAGTCGGGTCAGTTTCGATGAAATCACCGGCTTTCATCAAGATCCTCTAAGCGGAACGGGTTTTGGTTTAAATAAAACGGGGGAAGAGATTCTCCTGTCCTATCTGCCGGGTACGGCGGAAGATCGGGTGGTGGATTGCCTTCGCTTCAAAGGCCAGGAAGAAACCGTTTCGTTAGGCCGTTACCCGGACGGCGATGAATACTGGTATTCCATGTCGCCTTCACGGGATGAGGCGAACACCGAACCGCCGCTTCATATCGTCATCAGTGAAATCATGTATCATCCTTTGACGAATCAACACCAGTACCTCGAGTTATTCAATCCAACGGCACAGCCGGTGGTTCTGGAAAACGCCCAGGGCCCTTGGCGTCTCGACGGTCTGGCAGAGTATAGTCTTCCCTCGGCTGTCTCGGTCCCCGCGAATGGCAGGCTGATCCTCGCAGGCTTTGATCCGTATAACGAACCGGAAAGACAGGCGTTTGAGAGTGAATACGGAACGGGCAGTCTAATCCCCGGCGTGGATATAATCGGTCCCTGGCCGGGAAATCTTTCCGCTGAGGGAGAAAGGCTGGCCTTGGAAAAACCCCAGGCGCCCGATGAGTTGGGGGATCCGGTTTCCTGGGTGCTCGTGGATGAAACCATTTATTTCCGAGATTTGCCCTGGCCGACGGCGACCAACGACACCGGAAAGACGTTACAAAGGATCAGGTCAGAAATCGCCGGCAACGATCCCCAAAACTGGGCGGCGGCAATTCCCACGCCGGGAGACGCGGCCGTTCTTCCCGCCGACTTTAATGTCAGCGGGACCATCAATCTGCCGGATTTCTCCTTCTTCAGCGCCGCCTGGCTCAGTCGTACGGGAGATTCCAACTGGAACGGACTCTGCGATCTATCCAATCCGCCCGACGGCGCGATCGATCTGCAGGATTTATCAGCGTTTTTGAATCTATGGTTATGGCAGGCCTCGACCTCGCCCTAACCTATTTAGGGGAGTTTGCGTTAGCTCTTATGTGTGAAAGGTTGATATAATCTATCCCTATACATTCATCCGGGAGGTAAGCCAATGTCAGATAATTTCCGGTATCGAGAGAGAACTCAAGAAAAGTTATTTGTTCGCATACTCTTACTGTTACTTGTTGGGGGGATCATGCTTTTTTACCGTGCGGATAGATGTCTCAGCGTTCCCGACACGTCGCAAACCTCGCCATTCATTCGTGCGGATTCGCGTCCGCGCCTTCTGCAGAAGATTGAACTCGGCGATTACGGCAGCAAGTACGCGCGGATCGGCGACCTGGACGGGGACGGCATTTTGGATTTCCTTTTTGCCCAGACCCGGTTCCCGCAAGCCGGTCAAGGAGAACTCCAGGAGATTACCTGTTTAACCGCTATAGATCGAAACGGAAACATACTTTGGCAACGCGGGAAACCCGATCCCAAAAATCTTTGCTTTTACTGTGATTTCCCCTTGCAAATCCACGATTGGAATCGGGACGGTAAAAATGAAGTTATTTATATGCCGGATGAGAAAAACGTTTTGACCGTTCTTGAGGGCAGTACGGGAAAGCTGATCCAAGAGAAAAAGCTGGAAGGCGGCCATGACAGCCTGCTCTTTGCTGATTTCAGCGGCAATGGTTACCCACAGGACCTACTCGTCAAGGATCGCTACCAAAACTTCTGGGTGTACGACAAGGACCTGAAGCTGCTGTGGTCCAAACATAACTGCAATACCGGCCATTATCCGATGGAGCACGACTTCGACGGCGACGGCAGAGATGAGTTGCTCTGCGGCTATAGCCTCTACGGACACAATGGGAATATACTCTGGAGTAAAGATCTGCCGGCGCACAACGACGCCGTTTATATTGACGATATGGACGCCGACGGAAAGGCCGAAATCGCTATCGCCACTAGTGTCGATGCGGTTCTGCTGGATGCCGACGGCAAGATTCTTATTCGCCAACCCATGAGACACTGCCAGCACGCTCTGATTGGCAAATTTCGTCAAGACCTTCCAGGAAAACAGGTATGGTTTATCGATAGGCTGGGTAATGCCAGGATCCCATCGGAAATTTCCCTCTATACCATGGATGGTAAAAAACTGGCCTCCGACAAGACAACCAATATCTGGGTAACCGGGGGCGTGGTCATCAACCGCTGGGCGGGAAATCCGAAGGAAAATTTCCTGGGTCTGTACAGTCGAGGCTTCGAGCCACCGGGTATTTGGGACGGTAAAGGCCGGGAAGTTGCAACGTTTCCGCTTCCCGAGGCAATCCTGGAAAAAGGAACGGCTCCCGGGGGCAGAGACTTCTACGACGATTACTATATGCAGCACGTCGATTGCTGGGGCGATGCGCGCGAGGAAATCATCTGCTATAATCACAAGGCCGTATATATCTGGACGAACGGCGCACCGACAAACCTACCTGATGCTGACGCGGGATGGAAACCGACGCTGAAGAAGCAGCCGGCGCGATTTTACAACACAAATTTTTATCCCGGTCGGCTTTGAAAGAAATCCTATCTTGAAGTAAACGGGATTACCGGTTCGCGCAGGTAACCGA
>CAZNQT010000255.1:0-7125 GCA_964574885.1 uncultured Pirellulales bacterium | reverse complement strand
ATATAAAGTAGAATTAACCGTCGCCGCCGATCCAAACGGTAAAAAAATCAAAAACGCAAAAAGAAACCTCGAAACAGGATACACCAAATAATCATAAAAAAAGCCCCCTCCGCCAGGAGGGAGACAGACCAGGGAAAAAACCAGAAAAATCGATATAATATAAATCTCGTAAGGAGCAAAATCGTGATCCGTACCCAACGAAACCTGACGCTCGCCGGCGTCCTCTTTTTCAGCTTCGGCGCTTTGATTACTGTCCTGCTGATCTCCAGCATCAATTGCAATTATACTATACAGCCGATGGAGCAGGCACAACCTGAAGTAGAACCGGTCTCCCCACCAACGACGGAAAAAGAGCTTAACGAAAATAGCAAGCAACAACAAAGAGTCGAAGCTGCCAAACAGAAAAAGATCAACGAATTGTACGACAGGGCCTTACGCTATAAAGAGGAACGCGATTACAACCAATCGATTACTACGCTGAATAATTTGCTGGAATTGGATCCCTCGAATGAAAGAGCGCAGATAACTCGGAATAATTTAAAAGATCTGCAGTTGATTCTGCGTCAGGCTAAGGAACGCAGGATGGCCGAAACTGATCGGCAGAAAAACCTGGCGAACATCAGTAATTGGTCGGTTCCCATTGAAGATGTACCCACTTATCCCGGTGTAGATAGTAAGGAACAGAAAGAAATTGATTGGCTCTCTTTAACCGCTCGAAGAAAACAGACGGTGTCAGGCCCTATGGTAAATCATAACGTAGGAGTAGGTTTCGACACCAACGGCGATGGTGTCAACGATACCTGGGGATACGGCGATCCCGGATTGGTTAGGGGAATTCCACTTGGCATCCAGGGCGGTGAGGGGGGTATGGGCGGTTTTGGTCGCGGTGGTTACGGCGGCCGGGGCGGCATGGGTATGATGGGCGGTTACGGCGGCAGATCCGCCGGGCCGGATACGAAAACGTATTATACTTACCAGGAACAGGAGCAGCGCTGGCGCCGAACTCATCCCGCCGAACCACGATTATTAGGAGAACTTGATGTAAAAGTAGCAGTCCCACAACCGGAACGGAATCGTTCTCCAAAGCGCCTTTTAGGTTATCCCGAAGACCTGGCCTATGTTATGGCCGATGAAATCTGGGTTATTTGCAAACCCGAGACGCCGCCGGCTCCATCTAAAGACGATGGGCCCGGCAGCGGTTGTCTGATGGCCAGATTGCCCGACCGGGAAAAGGAAATCCCGCTTCCCCTAAAACATACCGACGTTCAGGCTCACATCATCGGTTATATTGCTTCTGTTGACGTCACTCAACAGTTCCACAATCCCTACGACACCAAGATCGAAGCGGTGTATATCTTCCCCTTGCCGCAGAACGCCGCCGTCAACGATTTCATCATGACCATCGGCGAGAGGAAAATCCGCGGCATCATCCGCGAACGTCAGCAGGCCGAACAAATCTACCAGGCTGCTAAACGCCAGGGCCACGTCACTTCACTGTTGACCCAGGAACGGCCCAATATCTTCACCCAGAAGGTCGCCAACATTGAACCGAAAAAACAGATCGACATCAACATCCATTACTTCAATACCCTCGCTTACGTGGACGGCTGGTATGAATTTGTTTTCCCGATGGTCGTCGGTCCCCGTTTCAATCCGCCCGGCTTCACCGAAGGCGTCGGCGCGGTCGCGCGCGGCAAGGCCGGTATCTCCGGACAGAAAACCGAAGTCCAGTACCTCAAACCCAACGAACGCTCCGGTCACGACATTGCCGTCACTGTCAACCTCGATGCCGGCGTATCCATCGAAGAACTGAAATCCGCCAACCACGTTATTACCAAGGAAATCCCCCAACCTGAGCAGGCTGTGATCAAACTCAGCCCTCTCGACACAGTGCCCAACAAGGATTTTGTGCTTCACTATAAGGTTGCCGGGAAACGACTCAAATCCGCCCTCGTTACCCATCGCGACGAACGCGGCGGTTTCTTTACCCTTATGCTCTACCCGCCCGAGACGACCAAACACGTCAAACGAGCACCGATGGAGATGGTTTTCCTGCTCGACTGCTCCGGCAGTATGAATGGCAAACCTATCGCCAAGGCTAAAAACGCCGTCAAACGGGCTTTACTCTCCCTGCAGGAGGGCGACACCTTCCAGGTCATCCGATTTTCCAACAACGCTTCGCAGTTCGGCTCCAAACCGATCCCCGCCACGAAGGAAAACGTGCAGAAGGCCCTGGACTACGTCGAGACCTTACACGGCAGCGGCGGCACCATGATGATCGAAGGGATCAAGGCCGCCCTCGACTTCCCTCACGACCTCGAGCGGTTCCGTTTCGTCTGTTTCATGACCGACGGCTATATCGGCAACGAGGCACAGATCCTCGCTGAAACCCATCAGCGCCTCGGCGACTCCCGCATCTTCAGCTTTGGCGTCGGCGCCAGCGTCAACCGCTTCCTCATCGACCGTCTCGCTAAACTCGGCAGGGGCGCCGTCGCCTACATCAGCCTCAACGACGATGCCACCGACGTCATCGACAACTTCTACGAACGGATCAAATATCCCGCCCTGACCGACATTGAAATTGACTTTGGCAATATGGAGGTCGCCGAGATCTATCCCAAACGTGTTCCCGATCTGTTCGTCGGCCGACCGGTCATCATCACCGGTCGTTTCCGAGGCGACGGCAACACCACCGTTAAGGTCAACGGTAAAATCGCCGGCAAAGACTATCAGCAAGAATTTGCCCTCGATCTCGAAGATCCCGCCGCCCAACACGACGGCCTCGCCTTCGTCTGGGCACGCAGAAAAATCGAGGAACTTTCCAAACGCGAGATCGTCCTACCGAATCCCGAATTGCCCGGTATCATCAAAGACGTTGCCCTGGAATATTCCCTGATGAGTCAATATACCGCCTTCGTCGCCGTGGATTCCTCCCGCCGCACCGAAGGCGACCACGGCGTCACCGTCAACGTCCCTGTTTCCGTCCCCGACGGCGTCAAATACGAAACCACCGTCCAATCCAATTAAGGAGGTCAAACATACTATGACTAAAACACGCCTACTCGGCCTGATGTTACTAATCGTAAATTGTCTTTGTATCGGTTGTTCGCAATACGTCGTGCCCGGTTCCGGCGTCAATCTGATGAAGGCCTTCATCGAGGAAGATGCCCAAACCCTCTCTACCGATGCGGCCTTCATTGATTCCGACTTCACCCGTATTTATCAGCGCAAACCGCTCGCGTCGTTGCCGGCTCGCATTGCTATTGCCCGCGTCCAGGCGCCCTGCTATCAATCCTATACCGCCAAGGCCTACGGCGAGGGAAATTATTCCGTCTTACTGGTACGCGATGTTGAGACGGATGAAGATTTCGAACGGCTGGCAAAACTGCCGGAAATCTCGTACGTCTCCCCCCTCAATCGACTGCTCCTGCCGGAACGACTGGAAACGGATCGCGAACTTCGCTTGGCCGCTGCCGCTCTGAATGCCGATATGCTCCTGATCTATACCATTGAAACGGAATTTCGATCCGAAGATCAGGCCACCCCTCTCAGCGTCGTTACCTTGGGCCTGTCGCCTTCGGTGGTGGTGTTTGTCAATTCCACGGCATCCGCTCTGCTGATGGATACGCGCACCGGCTTCGTGTATGGCGCCGCCGAGAAAAACGCCGACAAACAACAACTCGCTGCCTGGTGGACCAATACCGATGCCATCGATCAATGCCGTCGCCGCACGGAACGAGAAGCCTTCGAGAACCTCATCTGCGAGTTCGAATCCCTCTGGCCCCACGTCGTCGCCGAACGTAAAATCGCCCTGGCCGGCATTGAAAATACCAAGGCGGTTTATTATACCCGGTAAAGTATCATCTCGCTGAACGTGTCGAGGGATCGGGATGGACGGATTGCGGTGGGGTTAATGCGTTCAGGGCTTGGCGAATCTGCGGTGAATCCGGATCCAGAGTTGCAGCGGTTTTCAGATGTTCGATGGCTTCGGAGGTTTTACCTTGTTGGACTAAAATCTGCGCCAGGAAATAGTGCAGCTTCGCATGTCGGGGCTGACAGGTAATTCCTTGACGAAACACCTCCAGGGCTTCCTGCAGCGCCCCTCGGCGTTGCAGCAACAGCCCCAATTGAATCGTCGCCCCCACGTGATCCGGTCGTTTCGCCAGCAACTCCTTATAATAGTTTTCCGCCGTGGCTGTATCGCCCTTATCCTGATACGCCTTACCGATATGATAGAGAACCGAATACGAAGCCGGATTGATTTCCCGCACTTTCTCGAATTGCTTTAGCGCCATGTCATACTGTCTCGCATCGCTGTATATCAATCCCAGCATTTCGTATCCGCGGCGAAAGTGCGGAAACTGTTGCAATACTTTTTTACATTCAGGGATGGCGCCCGCCGTATCGTATAACTGTGAGGATAAGAGTTCCGTGTACCGCCAGCGCAGCCAAAAGTCTTCCGGCTGATGTTCCAGGGCCTGTTCATACTCTTTCTGAATCGACCGTATCGCTGTCGGCGTAATTTGCTCTGCCAACGCTCGGAGTTCCTGTTCTTTCTGGGCAATCCAGTTTGCATAGTTCCATTGTCGTGTAAACGGAGGCTTCTTCAGATATAAATCCAGTAACGTGGCGCTTATGTTATGCCGACTTACTATCGAAAACACCAGCCGTTTCGCACATTCCTCCTCCGTCAACATCCGGACGGATGCCGATTCCTTTGCGGGAAACAGTTTTGGCGCGATCGCGCGAATCCGCTCACATAGGGAATGAGCTAACAGATAATTCCCATGAAAATTCATATGCACGTGCTCATAAAATATAGATTCCCCGACCAGACCGTGGGAACTGGCACGCGAAAATAATTCCTCCGCGTCCAGTAGATATATCCCCTGGTCGGCGTAGTGCCGGGCCGTGGTTCGTATCGTCGCATTGATTCGACTGTCCGCCCGAAATCGCAGCGTGTCCTGATCCCGTGCTCGCGTGTAATAGTCCAATGCGGATTCGAATTGCCCCTCCTGCTCGTAATTCCGACCCAATCGATAACACAGCTCAGCATACGAACCGTCAATCTCTATTGCCTGCAGAAAGGCAGTCCGCGCTCCCGCCCGATCGCCCTCCTTCTCCAGCGCCGCTGCTTCTTGATACGCTTCGTTCCAGGCCGTTTGCTCTGCCTTTTTCAAACCCGAACGATGCTGCGAACCGAAAGGCGCACAGTCTTTTACGTTGCTTCCCACCGTACAAAGTATCATCGGACAGTTTCGTTGCGAAGCCGACTCGCACATCGCTTCCAGATTTCTGGCAAAATAGTCGTACACTCTCTCCAGCCGTGGATCGTCCGCCCGGATCTGGTTTTTCGTGAAAATTTCCATTCCTTTCCATTCCATAGGCGTCTTGTCTGAAGACGATAACCGCTCGGTGATATTGCCCAACAGTTGTCCCAGCTTGGTTTTTCGCAGCGCCAGGTGAATGCGAATGTATGAATAACGCGGAGAAAAATCACGAAACGTATTGCCCGGCCCGAACGGCCCGACTACCTCATTGTTCCCCAGGTACACAATCAGTAAATCCGGTTGATGCGCGAGGCTGCTTTCCGCCAGGTCCCGTACCACGTGGGAATTAATCGCCGTCAGGGAAAGGTTGATCACTTCGAAGCGCGTTTGCGGATTTGCCTCGCGTAACATCGCCTCCAGAATCCTGCCGAAACCGTATGCCCCGTCGGGCGTGCCCTGGGCCGCCGAGGCCCCTAAGATAAAGATCCGATAGGTGTTCTCCGATTTGGTCGCCGAAAACCGGAACGGATCGAATTCCCGCGCCAGCGCCCGCGGAAAAAACCGATAACTGAATGCGTCGTTATTGCAATAATACTGCTTCCCGTCGATCTCCAGCTTGAGAAAAGGAGACGTACGGTAACCGTAACCGAAGATCCATAACATGAGTTCGACGATACCTAATAAGAGAGCGGGAATCACCGTCGCCGCGATCAACCGGAAAAGCCATAACCGACGACGGGATAACTTACGAGGGGGAACAGATGATTTGCCTTTTCCTTTTTTCCCGGCGACGGACTTTCCTGCTTTCGACGAATCAGATGGTTTCGAGGACGCAGTGGAAGGAACGGATGGCCTCCGTGCGCTTCGCTTTCGTTGACTCGGTTTGCGCTTACTCATTCCATCTAGTATAGGTCAATCCGGAATCCGCCGCAATGAATTCTACCCTTTATAAGGTAAACCTTTACAACGGTTTATCGCAAGTGGATGTTTCAATGCGTTTAAAGCATTGGAGCTTCCAGCAGGAAAATAGGGGAATATCATTTCTGCCTGCTGGTAGCCGAGAATGCGAAAAACGCATTCTACAATTACGGAAAATCGCGGAAGGTGGTTTATGGTTGTCATGGGAATATGCCGGTGGCTGCAAAGCGATAATCTCAACCTAGGAAGATAAATATGATTACGGTTTTTCTTCCGTCCTTCGTATGATATAGTCTCTATTTGGTTGCGGCCTTTAGGCCACGCTGGGCTCTTCCGGATTAAATGATTAGCAACGAACTGCCCGCCTCATTCTGCAACAGATGCAACTGCTTCACGTAAATCGGAAATTCCTGAATCTGACTCACGCTCTCCTGCAGAAAACGAACGTCCCCGCCCGCGACCAGGATCACTCCTGCTTCCAGAGATCGATCGATTCGGATCTGAGGACAAGCAGAAAAGATTGTCGAAAGGTTATCCTCCAGCCATTTCCGCCCTTTCAGTGCCTTCGTAAGGGCCTCTTCGCTCGCCGCCAGACTCACTCCCAGCACGAATAACCGACCGTTTCCATCCACTAAAAACCGAACCGAGGCCTCCATATCGCGCGGTCGAGTCAAAGGCAGATTCATTGGCGTTACGATCCCCTGGAGCCAGCCTGGCAGCGCCAACTGCAGGGCGTCCGCCAAGTCCCTGTCGTTCCTCGGCAACTGCCCCACCCCCACCGGACTCAATACCTCCCCCTTCCCCCCAGCTTTACCTGCTTGAGCCGCCATACCTTCGCAGACCGTTGGCATGCTGACTTCTTCTACCTTTTCTTCTTCTAATACTTCTTCCTCTTCTTTATCCTCGTTCTGACCTCTGACCACTGACCACTCACCAC
>CAZNQT010000254.1:0-7151 GCA_964574885.1 uncultured Pirellulales bacterium | reverse complement strand
GATGACGCTGACTATCCCGTCGTGGACGTCCTGGGGTATCTGCATAATAATTTCTGATTTAATAAGGGGTTGTAATACCTGGCGCTGGTGCTGCCCAACGGGGAAACGGTGGAGTATGAATATCCCAACGAATATCCTCAATACAACGACTGGTCATACGGGTTGTCGCAGGATCTGATGAGCGAAGGGTATTTTTATCCGGCGACGCCGGGGATGCCGAATACTAGTGAGCCCGTACCGGATCCGACAAAAAATGTCGTCATCAGTGAGATCATGTACCACCCCTATCATTCGCAGGAAGGGACCATCGAACCGGAACCTGTCGAGTTGGAGTATATCGAGCTATATAACCGTGGGATTTTACCTGTTTCCCTGGAAAACTGGCGCTTCAGCGACGGCGTCGATTTTACCTTTCCTGCTTTCACTTTGGAACCGGATCAATATCTGGTAATCGCCGCCGACGTAGCGGCCTTTACGGATGCGTATCCTGACGTCGATCCGTACTTTGTGATGGGCGGTTGGCAGGGCCGACTTAGTAATTCCGGCGAAGACATTGACCTGGACGATGAAAACGGCTTACGGATGGATAGCGTCCATTACGCCGACGAAGGTGAGTGGGCAGTACGGGAATTGGGGCCGGTGGATCATTCCCATCGGGGATGGCAGTGGTCGGATGCGCATGATGGCGACGGGAAAAGCCTGGAATTAATTAATCCGGCGCTATCCAATAATTACGGCCAAAACTGGGCCGCCAGTCTAACTGAGGGGGGAACGCCGGGGAGTGTGAATTCTGTAGCTGCCGTTGACATTGCCCCAATGATACTGGATGTAAAACACCGTCCCCTCATTCCAAGACCCCTGGATCCAGTAACGATAACAGCGCGAATTCTCGACGAAACCAATCAGTCACTAACCGTGAACCTGCATTATCGGGTGGATACGTCAACGTATATAGATCGCGATACCTATCCCCAATATAATCCGAGTTCCTATGAAGTCCTGCCCATGCTGGACGACGGACTCCATCAGGACGGCAGAGCCGGCGACGGCGTGTACGGAGTTACCCTGCCCACGGATATTCAGCAGGACAAAGCCGTAATCGAGTGTTTCATTCAAGCCAGTGACGGATCGCACAGCCGGACCTGGCCGGCCCCGAGCGATATCGACGGTACGCCGCAGCAGGTCACTAATCTACTTTATTGTGTGGATGATTCCTTCAATCCGGATGAAACCTGGCAGCCGGGAAGCTTCCCCCGCTATTATCTGGTAATGACCGGTATGGAGCGCGGTCGGTTGGCTTATATTAATGCCCACAGCGACGATGCCCGATCCCACGCCCAGATGCACGGAACCTTTATCAGTCAGGACGGCACGGGAAGCGAATTGCGCTATAACATCGGGATTCGCAACCGGGGTGAATCGACTCGAACTACGCCGCCTTATAATCGCAGGATTAACTTCCCCAGCGATCAAGTCTGGAAAGATGTGGACAACATTATCTTAAACTCCCAACACTCCTATCTGCAAACGCTGGGTTTATGGGTGTTTCAAAGGGCGGGTGTTCCCACTCAGGATTCCCTGGGCGCCAGACGGTTTGTCAACAGCGATGAAGAGACCTTAGCGGGGTCGCCGACGTACGGGGCGTTTTCCCACCACGAAGTACCGGACAGTGATTTTGCCGCCAATCATTTTCCGGACGATCCGGACGGCAATTTATATAAGGCGGTTCGAACCTCTTCCGGTGCAGACCAGGCCCGGCTGGATTATCGTGGGACTGATAAAGACGATTATCGAGATAGTTACGAGAAAAAAACCAACACCGCCGAGGACAATTGGGACGACCTGATCGAGTTGACCTATGTGCTCTCCAATAACACACCGGACGAAACATACATTCAGGAAGTGGAACGCGTACTCGACGTGAAAGAATGGCTGCGTTATTTCGCCGTGCACGTCCTGATCGGAAACGATGAAACCAATCTGGGAATTGGGTATGGCGATGACTTCTATCTCTACAGCGGCGTAAACGATCCACGGTGTGTATTAATCGGGTATGATATGGATTCCATTTTCAACCTGGGATTGTCCAACGGCGATCAAACGGACGATAGTTTGTTCCGGGCCGCCGGCGTAGCGGCCATCGATCGCTTTTTAACGCATCCGGAAATCGCGCCGCAGTATTATCATACGCTTAAGGAATTAATGGAAACCGTCTTTTCACCCGAACAGTTTAATCCCTTCGTCGATCATCTATTATCCGGATGGGTTTCCGACAGCCGGATCGAACAGATCAAATCCTTTGTCACCGCACGCAATGCCTATGTTCTGGCGCATATCCCCCAGGAATTTACGCTTCAGAGTGATTTACCTACGAATCAGGGGTATTACTACACGACGTCCCCGCAACTGATCCTGGATAACGTACACGGCACAGCCGACGCAAGCGAAACTTATGCCATCCGGATTAACGGACACAGGGCGGATTGGCAGCCCGTCTATGGCGATCCGGATAACGCCCAGTGTAAATGGGCCATCGCGACGGGAGACCCGATCCAACTGCAACCAGGAATTAACCGGATTATCGTACAGACGTATAGCGATCCGAACGGCGTAGGCCGCGTACTCGTGAAAGAACAAATCGACGTCTGGTACGATGACGGCGATATCAGCAGTGTACCCAATCCTTTGATCGATCCCGATACGATTTTAGATGCCGCTTCCGGCCCCTGGTACGTCGCGAGCAATCTTACGATTCCATCTGGGTACGCTCTGACGATTGAACCGGGCGCCACCGTCTATTTCAATCAGGATGTCCTGCTTACGGTAAACGGCCGTCTGGTCGCCGAAGGTGCGCCCGGCCAACGTATTCATCTTACGCTGGATCCCGCCGGCGCCGCCACGCGCTGGAATGGCATTCGAATTGAAAACACGCTCGAAGAGAGCCGCATGTGCTATCTCGACATGGACTACGGAGACGGACAAGGCGAATCGATCTATGTTCGTTACGCAAAATTACTCGTGGATAATATGACCTGGGGCGGAACCGAACGAACCTGCATCGAGATGTACCATCCCTCGGTTATCGTCCGGAACTCGACCTTGCACGGCGGGACGGAAGTGCTCCACGGGGAATACATTGAAGGCGAGGAATACCTCATTGTGGAGGGAAATCTATTCGAGTACAACTACAGCGGGGACGACGTGATCGACTTTTTAGGCGCGGAGCGTCCCGGTCCGGTCCTGCAAATTCTCAATAATGTCTTTATGGGAGGCGGGGACGACGGCATAGACCTCGACGGCACCGACGCCCATATCGAGGGCAATCTCTTCATGAATATCCACAAGAACACCTCGCGTACCACCACCTCCAACGCCATTGCCACCGGCCTGCCCCAAACCGGGGAAGACAACCGCACCGACATTACCGTGGTACGGAATATTTTCTTCAACTGCGACCATGGGATTCTGCTCAAAGAAGAAGCCTTCGCCACGGTCATCAACAATACCTTTGTCGAGATGTCGTTGGCGGCGATGCAGTTCAACGAGGTGGGCGGCACCTCGGTTCACGGTCCCGGGCGCGGCGCCTACATCGACAGTAATATCTTTTGGCACTGTGGAGAACTATTCAAACATCTGGACCAGGCTTTGGAAGGCGCCACCGTTAATCGCTCGATTCTACCGGCAGCGTTTCATTATCTGGGTCAGGACGATATAGACACAAATCCCCTGTTTGTGGATCCGAATGATGATTTACACGTTCGTTCCGTGTCCCCGGCAACCGGTACCGGGCCTAACGGACTGGACCGCGGCGGATATGTTCCTGCCGGCGTTTCGTTATCCGTAAAAACCTATGCTACGGAGGCGGTAATCACCGTGGGTGGTCCCGGTATCGCCGATTATAAGTACTCGCTCGATAATCCCGCCGGTCCCTGGAGCGGTGAAATTCCGGTGGATCAGCCCATCGAACTAAACGGTTTAACCGATGCCCAGTCCTATACTGTCTATGCCGTCGGTAAAAATTCCGCCGGCGTCTGGCAGGACGCCGCAGATGCCGCTTCGATCTCTTGGACGGTCGATGCCGACGCCATCCCCTTACGGATCAACGAAGTTCTCGCCTTGAATCAAAGTGCGGTTCTCGTCGAGGGCGGCTACCCCGATCTGATCGAACTGCAAAACGTCGGGCGAACCACTCTCAATCTGGACAATCTCAGTCTCACCGACGATCCGGACTTCCCCGCCCGGTATGTCTTTACCGGCGGCATCACGCTCGATCCCAATCAGTACCTGGTTTTGATAGCCGATCCGAATGATAATGAACCTTTGCATACCGGTTTTGCTCTCGACGGCAGAGGGGAAGGACTCTATCTGTATGGCAACGGTGAGCTTATCGATTCGGTCCAATTCGGTCCCCAGGCGCCCGATCTCTCAATCGGACGTACCCATGACGGCGCCTGGCGTTTGAATGGGCCTACGTTTGGTCAAGACAATCAGATGTATCCTCTGGAAACACCGGAATCCCTCCGCATCAACGAATGGCTCGCTAACGGTGAAGTTCTTTTCGTCGATGATTTCATTGAACTGTATAATCCCAAATCTTCCCCCGTCAACCTGAGTGAATTATATCTCACCGATAATCCCGTTACTCAGGCTGCTAAATACCAACTCGGTCCCTTAAGTTTCGTCGGCGCTCAGGGATTCATTGAATTCGACGCCGACGATAGCAGTCGTCCCGGTCATGTGGACTTCAAGCTCTCTTCCAGTCCGGAAATGATCGGTCTGTTCGATGAATATCTCCGTGAAATCGATATGGTGCTGTACGCCCCCCAGACCACGGATATTTCCGAAGGCGCCTCTCCGGACGGGCGTAACTCCTACGCCTATTATGTTCTTCCCACGCCAAATCTATCCAATACTCTGGGAACTAATCCCTCCCCCGCCATGCTTACCTTGGTAGCGCCGGGAGACCAGGTGCTGTATTACGTACCTGACAATTCCACCTGGCAAGACGCCTGGATGCAGCCTGGTTTTACGGAACTGCAATCCTGGCAAAATGATACGACGCCACTGGGATTCGGAGACGTCTATGACGCCGGTAAGGAATTCATGACCGCCTATAATGACTGTGTGTACAGCAGTGCCGATCAATACATCGCTCCCAATGTGACAACCTATGGTATCGGCAACGGCTTCGGCGGCTCGACCTCCGGTACGCTAAAGGATCAGAGTACCGGCGACGATATAGGTATCACCGTATCCTTCAGTCAAAGCGGAGGCGTGAATTGGCAGCCCAGTGCCAGTACGGGCGGCACCGATCCCGTATCAGGGACGGACGCTTATGAGTTGTTCCATAACATCGCGGACATGACCGGCGTAATTTATTATGGGGACGAAGGCTGGTGGGTGGATGTCACCTTTACCGGACTGGATCCAAGCTTCCATTACCGCTTTGCCACCTCGGCAAACCGGGACGACGTGGATTATTATGACCGTTTCGCCCGATACACCCTTTCGGATGCGGATAGCTACACGAACGCCAGTAGTGATGGCGTTCTGGTCAATTCCGAAAACTCAATTTCCTTTAACACGGGTTACAATACCGATACTGGCTACGTAGCTCAGTGGACCGACATTGATCCCGGCGTCGATGGCGACTTCACCGTCAGGGCTGAAGCACACGGCACGCCCTACCATACGCAAAAGGCCTATTCCTTCGATGTCTTCATGCTTCAGGTCCTGCAAACCGACAGTCCGTTGGAACAGGCCATGCGCAATCAAAATGCTTCACTGTGGACTCGAGTCGATTTTAACCTCGACCAGAATCCCGCCGACCTTTCTCAATTGACTCTGAAAATGCGTTACGACGATGCGTTCGTCGCCTATCTCAATGGCCAGGAGGTCGCCCGCCGCAACTTCACCGGCACGCCTCTGTGGAACTCCCAGGCCGATACGAATCGCGATAATGCCCTGGCGGATGAGTATGAACTGTTTGATATCAGTGCGCACATCAATCAGTTGCAGCCGGGCAACAACGTTCTGGCGGTCCAGATTCTCAATGAAAATATTTCGGATCCCAATGTGCTCTTTCTCCCCGAATTGACGGCCTTATGGGATCCAAATAGTGAATCCGAAATTTCCTATGAGGAGGCGGTCGCCCTGTTGAACGGCTTGCGGATTACCGAGATCATGTATCATCCGCCGGACGAACCTGCCGGCCATCCGGATGCGGAATTTATCGAACTCAAAAACATCGGAACCGATCCTTTGAACCTGGCGGGCGTACGATTTACCCAGGGCATTGAGTTTACCTTCCCGGCGATGACCCTGGATTCCGGTGATTATGTCGTAATCATCAAAGATCAGGCTGTCTTCGAGAATCAATATGGCGTTATTCCCGAAGTGATCGGTGAATACAATGGCAGCCTGAGTAATGGCGGCGAGAATATTGTTCTGAAGCTGGCGCCTCCTCTGGAAGCCGCGATTTTGCGCTTTGCATACAACGATACGTGGTATCCTACGACGGACGGCGGCGGATATTCGCTGGTAATAAACAATGAGAGCGCCCCCGCCGCCGCCTGGAATGACAGGAACAATTGGAGCGCCGGCACGGTTCTCGGCGGTTCTCCCGGTTCCGATAATCCCTAATGGCATTAAAAAAGCTGCCCTGGACTTTGTCTGTCAATCTCAGTTCGCGTAGGGTAGTCTGTGCCTACCTTTGAACTTCGGCATTCGTGATTTCGTCATTCTTCATTAGTCAGGTACCGTACCTCTTTTGTGCCTGCAATCTTAAATCTCAAATCTTGAATCTCAAATTCTCGTGAGTTCGCATAGGGTGTGCATTGCTCACCTTCTACATTTTTATCGGGTTGGCTGGGCAATCTCAGATTCTTATAAGCAACTGAATTCACACTACCTTAGGCAATTTCTTTGCGCGCAATTAGTTTTAATACCGATGCCAAAATAAAAAATATTCAGAAAATTACCGTTACAATTTATCTCCTTAAAACATAATAATTTTGTACAGTCATGGCGTACTTGACGATGGTAATACCTTTTTAACTTGAGGAATATGCGCTTCTGCGGAAGTGCTCGATCGCCAATTGGATAATGTAATCGTTTGTAGCCAAAGTAGTTACGTATAGGAGGACGTGCGA
>CAZNQT010000253.1:0-7191 GCA_964574885.1 uncultured Pirellulales bacterium | reverse complement strand
ATATTACCCAGGTGACACACCGTCGCCGACCGATGGCCCACCTCGGCACAGCAGATCGGTTGGGTTCGACTCTTTATGCAGTTCAGGAAATCCTGTTTGTGATCGCGACTTTTATATAGATGTATCTCATCGGGTTTAATCTTGGAATACAACAGCGATTTCGGTTCGGCGTCGATTTTGCCCCGATTGACATAGACCCACCCTTTCGTACCGATAAACTTCGTACCCCCGCCGCCCGTCTTGCAGATCACCGTGGCGCCGTTGGCGTATTTGCACTCGAAATGTACTCGCGTCGCCGTCGTGAATAAACCCGTGGCCGGAAATTCTCCGTCGCCCGTTATTTCGATCGGGCCGGTATCGTCGGCCCCCAGGCCCCATTGGGCGATATCCAGATGATGGGCGCCCCAGTTGGTCACCTGCCCGCCCGAATAATCCAGGAGGAAGCGGAATTGATAATGGCAGCGCTGCGGATGATACGGCGCCCAGGGCGCCGGTCCCAACCAGAAATCGTAATCAAAGCCCGGCGGAATCGGCGCCGGCTTCCACGTCGGCCCACACTGCCGGTTATTGCCCGGGATCCCCACTTCGACTCGGACCACCTTGCCGATCCGGCCGTTACGCACCAATTCGCAGCCAAAGCGAAAATTACTCGCCGATCGCTGCTGCGATCCGGTTTGGACGATCTGACCGTATCGTTGGCTGGTGTCCGCCAGGACGCGACCGCCGTGAATCGTTAATGAAAGTGGTTTTTCACAGTACACGTCCTTGCCCGCCTTCACCGCCGCCACCGAGATAGGAATGTGCCAGTGATCCGGCGTCGCCACGCTTACCGCATCTACGTCTTTTTGTTCCAACAGGTCCCGAAAATCCCGATAGGCATGTTCGTTCGACAGGTTGGCCTTCGCCCGCGCCCGTTCCATATGGTCCGCATCCACGTCGCACACCGCGACGACCTGGGAGTTCCGGTTGCCGATAAAACTCCTCATATTCCCCGATCCCTGGCCGCCTACTCCGATGGACCCGATCCCGATCCGCTCGCTCGGCGCCTGCGCCCCGAACACCGTCGAGGGTACGTAATACGGCGCCGTCATCGCACCGGCCGCCGCTACGCCCGCCGCGGCACTGGTCTTCAAAAAGTCACGTCGTGATACTTGCCCGGGAGTTGTGTTCGTCTGTTTCATGGATATCTCACATCTTCTTAATCTAATTTCCATTGGGTCGCATGCCTACGCTTCGCGTAGGCATGCGTCTAATCATTCTTGCATCTTTATAATCGAAATTTTTACCGGGTGGCATGCCTTCGCGAAGCGTAGGCATGTGTCCAATCATTCTTACATCTTCTTGATCGTGATTTTCGGCGGTGCGCCGAAGTCGGCCCATTCCTGCTCCGCTTTGTCCTTGTTGACTTTGCCTTCATGCACGTACATGCGATACCGAAATACATATTTCTTGCCCGGCATCAGATCCCAGGCCTTTTTCTGCACGGGACAATAGTTGAAAAAGATCTTGTCTTTCGCCCCCGGCCAGGTCCGCATCGGCTCGGGGTACTCGTGATTGGTCGGATGGCTCATAAACAACACCCCCGCCCAGCCGCCCGGCACTACGCCCCCCGCGTCGCACCAGCGCGAACGCGTCGCGTGACTGTTTTTGCGCGTTTTGCCTTCGCTGGTCAGGTAATAACCTTTGTCCCCGATCCATGCCGGCGCGCCGCGGAAGCCGAATCCGCCGTACCGATACGCATTCAAATGCAGAGGACTGTCCGCGACGTTCTTCTGCGTCGATACCGAATCACAGATCCAGTACCCCTTTTCCGGTCCGCCGACGTTATACACTCGTATATCCCACACTTCCTGCAGAACGACTTTTTCACCGCTGGCGGTCTTCAGCGCCACGTGTTCCTGCAACGCCTGAAATCCCCCGTACACCGGACCGCTCGTCGTACTCAGATACTTCTTAAACCGAACCGTACCTTCTCCTTTGTTCAAGTTCCAGAAGTCCACGTGCTTGCCTTCGAACTCGGTGCTCGTCCAGGGATCCCAGATCCCCATGTGATGGATATGATCGGGTGGATGAATCTCGGTCAACACGGCGCCCTTCGGGGATTTCAATGGATGGATAAAGCCGCTGCGATTGTACAGTTTGCTTTTACCCGGCGGCGGCGGCACGATCGCATGATGATAACGCAGAACCTCCGCACCCTTACAGAGAATGTCCAGATACTTATCCGTCTTAATCGCTACTACCGGCTCGACGACTTTACTCGGTCCGGTGACCAGTTCAAACGTACGGCTCGTTCCCGCCGGCGTTTTTCCTGCCAGCACCCACCACAACTGCGGCGGATCCGATCTCTCCAACTGACATGCCCGCTCCACCCTCGTAGTGCCAACCACTTCCTGCAACTGCAAACCGGTCCTGGGAAGATTTCTGATACCCTCCAGACTTGCGGACACCGGCGTATCCACGCGGGTATGCGATCCGGCCTCGACGGTGATTTTCGCAATTGGTTCGGCCGCCATACCGACCGTCACAACCGCCATCAGACCCATCGCCATCGCAATCCCCACCTTTGATCCCATAAGTTCTTGTAATTTCATAAGTTATCGTCCTTTCCATGGTTGGATTAAAATTGGGTTTGTTTTGTAATTTTACGCCCCAAATCTGGGCCTGCCTTTAAAAGGGTTTCCAGTTTTGGTCCTCCTGATATTACGGCTTGTATGATACCGCCCGGCGATGGCTATCGCAAGGCCGCATTGTTCCTATTACGACGATTGTACGAGGCTGTTTCGTGCAGGAAATCAACGAACGTCGGATAAGGTACTGCCATATATCAGGTTATTGCCATATATCAGATACTGCCATTTCGTAAGCGAGAGGCGTGAAAACGTGCTTGTCTCTCATGGTGGTTTTGTTACTCTGAGACAAAAGGGAAGCAACCGTAAGGCGGTTGAATGTGTAAGGATACCTATGAAACTGGACACGATTTATAACAAGGACTGTATTGAGGGAATGTCGCGGATTCCGGCGGGGAGCATCGATCTTGCCTTTGCGGATCCTCCGTTCAATATCGGGTACAAATATGACATGTACGAGGACCGCAAGGCGGCCCAGGAGTATCTGGCCTGGACGAAGAAGTGGGGGGCAGCGTTGGTGGGGACGTTGAAATCGACGGGTACGTTCTGGCTGGCGATCGGTGATGATTTCGCTGCGGAACTGAAACTGATCTTCCAGCGAGAGCTGGGTTTGTACTGTCGCAGTTGGGTAATTTGGTATTACACGTTCGGGGTGAACTGTAAATATAAGTTCAGCCGGAGTCACACGCACCTATTCCACTTTATCAAAGATCCAAAGGATTTTACGTTCAATGCGGATGCTATTCGGGTACCTTCGGCGCGGCAACTGGTGTATAACGATTCGCGCGCCGTGTCGGGAGGGCGGCTGCCGGACGACACCTGGATTCTGCGGCCACAGGACGCGCCGGAAAGTTTCCAGCCGGAAGAGGACGTGTGGTATTTTCCGCGGGTGTGCGGTACGTTCAAAGAGCGAGCGGGTTGGCACGGCTGTCAGATGCCCGAGCAGTTGCTGGGACGCATCATTAAAGCATGTTCGAATCCCGACGAGACGGTACTCGATCCCTTCAGCGGAAGCGGAACGACGCTGGCGGCGGCCAAGAAACTGGGGCGTCATTATATTGGATTTGAGCTATCCAAGGATTACGTGAATAAAGCCCGCAGCCGGCTCAAATCCACCCGGCACGGCGATCCGCTGTTAGGGGCGGAGGAGCCGAAGGTGTCGGCGCCGGCTACGGCGCAAAGGAAACGGAGGAAGAAGGTTTCTTGCCCGGAGTCGGTCTTGCCATTTGCGTCGCGGGCGAAAATTTGAAACCGAAGGTGAAACGCAGGGAGGGAAATTTTTAGCCACAGAGGTCTCAGAGAGCACAGAGAGATTCAATTCAAAATTCAAAATGTAAAAAGAGTTGGAACCACGGATTGCACGGATTACACGGATTTTTTAAATAATAACGGTGTACGATGCACACCCTACTTTACTACCTAACTAAGGTATAATTGTTATGAAGATTAAAATAAAGAATTCTGTTTTCATTTTGCTTTTCGTTACCATACATGTTTTTGCTTCTCTAAGGATGACCGGGCATTGGATGTACGATTCAATATATATTAATGACATTGCTATCGACAAAACAGATAATATATATATTACCGGACGAATAACCATTGATCCAAATTTTGTAAACATAGATTTCATAACATGCAAATACAATTCAAAGGATAAGTCAATTTGGAAAATGAAACATGATGGACCCATACACGGTTTCGATGAATCCAGCCTTGTTATATTGGACTCAAATGAAAATATATGTATTGCAGGAGACGTTCAACTTAGCAAAAATATTGTGGCTAATGGCGCGAGGGAAACAGGCGTTTCAACAATAAAATACAATCAAGAAGGTAGCGAATTATGGGAAATGACATATAAACTCCCCGAGGCGCGCATATATCCAGTTGACCTTGAAGTTGACCAAAATAATAATATTTACGTAGCTTGTAATTATTTTTCTGCCATAAGGAGAGGTTACATATTATTGAAATACGATCAAAATGGAAGAGCATTATTACAAAAAATATACAATGGACACGAGTATAACAGTGATATTGATGACATATTAATAGACTTAGAAAATAATATATATATATTGGGATCAATATTATCGGCAGACGAAGACCACTCTTTTATAAGAAAATATGATTCCCAGGGCAACTTAATATGGCTCACCAGGTTCGAGGTTCAAAAGGATAAACTTGTTGTACCAAGGGGCATTGTAATAGATTCAGAAGAAAATCTATATATTACTAATTATGTTATGGATTATAATGAAAATTATAATGATAATGATAAAGATAACGCTTACATTGTGACTTTGAAATATGACTCCGCAGGGAAAGAAATATGGGTAAAAAAATATAAAGACGGCAACAAATCTACTTATGCTCGCAATCTGGCTATTAACAAACAAAATGAGATTTTTGTAGTCGGTTATTCAAAGAAGGCTATTATTGTAATAAAGTATGATTCGCACGGCAATATGATTTGGGACGTCAAACATAAAGACGATAAGCTGACTTATTCTTTTAATAGGGCGTGTGATATTTTTATTGAAGGTGAAAATGTTTATGCAATTTCGTATGTTAGAATACCAAGAGATCCATGGTCGGCCCCGTTACTACTAAAAGTGAATAAAGACGGCCATGTAATAATGGCGAAGCAATTTGACACTCCCGGCGAGTTGTCTGAAATATTTAAAAGTAGTCGGGGAGGGCGATCCATGGTCCCTGCTACGAAGCGTTGAAGAAAGGGGCCTACATGGTAAACCTGGGAGCTAGGAGGAGAAATGGTTTACGATAAGAAGAGATAGCGGGTAGCGTTTAGCGGATAGTGGATAGTGAATTGAAAGAGGTTACTGGTTCCTCGTTTCTGATTTTAGATCCTTCGCGGCGTTCAGGATGACAATATCGCTCTTTTCTAGTTTCTGGTCTTTGGTCCCAGGACTCTGCGCCGGGGGCGGCGGAGCTACAGTTTTAGTTTCAGGTTCTTAGATTCTTCGCTGCGCTTGGAATGACAGTTTTGGGCGATCACACATGATCGCCCCTACCGGTTTGGTGCGAAGGCACAGGTGTACGATCCCCCTCTTGACAGAGGGGGCTTTAAATGCGTGGGGCAAGATCCCATCCAATGGGCAACGAGCACGGTCAAGATGACCGTGGCACATTTTGCCTGGTTAACGGTTTACCATTGACGGTTAACGGTGAAAGAGTAGATGAGTAGATGGGTAAATGAGTGTAAGAGTTGAATGTTGAAGGTTGAATGTTGAAGGTTACAAAGAGCAGTTAACGGTAAGATGGATTCCTGCCTCTGCCTGCGCAGGGGCGACATTCCTGCGCAGGAATGACAGATTTGGGCGATCACGTGGGATCGCCCCTACCGGTTTGGTGCGAAGGCACAGGGGATTCGTCCCCCTCTTGCCAGAGGGGGCTTTAAATGCGCAAGGCAAGGTCACATCCAATGGGCAACGAGCACGGTCAAGATGACCGTGGTACATTGTTGTTATTTACCCGGTCGCTGGCGCTTCCGGCTCCTCATTGATTTGAAGGCACAGAGTGTTTGGTCCCCCTCTTGACAGAGGGGGCTATATTTTATGTGAACGGTAATGATCAATCTATGACCAGTTTGTCGCCACAGGCTTTTTGGAGTTGTTTTAATTTTTGTTTGAGCGTTTTAATTTTGGCGGCGTATTTCGGATCGTCGGCTAAATTCTTCATCTCCAAGGGATCGTTTTTAAGATCGAATAACAAGGTTTTATTGATCTTGGGATAGTATATCAGTTTGTATTCATCATCGGTAATCATTCGCTGCAAGTTGATATACCCTCCATAGATGGCATCGTAGTTTTCCTTTCGTTTTCCCGCAATCAAAGGGAGCAGACTCTTGAATTGCACCTGATCGGGTTTGGGCACGCCCGCCAATTCCAGGGTGGTCGGCATGATATCCTGGAGATAGACCGGGGTATGGATCTTATGATTTTTCGGAATTCCCGGTCCGATCACCATTAAAGGAACCCGTACGCTGTGATCGAACAGGTTTTGTTTACCGAATAACCCATGATGCCCCACGGCCAGGCCTTGATCGGCCGTGAAGAAAATATACGTGTTCTTCGCCTTGCCGGATTTGTCCAGGGCGTCGAGAATTCGACCCACCTGGGCGTCCATATAGGTAATAGCCGCATAATATTCCCGTCGATGGACTTTAACGGCATAGGGGGTGCGCGGAAACGGAGCGAGCTTCTCATCACGCAGTGTTTTCCCACAGCCGATGGCATCCTTGTAGGGATATTCCGGAAGAAAATTTTCCGGGACCTTAACGTTTTCCACTGGGTATTTATCGACGTATTCTTTCGGCGACTGCCGGGGATCGTGAGGGGCATTAAAGGCCAGATACATGAAAAACGGATTTTCCCGTTTCGCCGCCTGACCGAGAAATTCAACCGCGTGATCGCCGAGCACTACGCTCCAGTGTTTGCCCCCTTTCCAGTAACCTTGAAACTTCGTATCCCAGGGCGACCAGGGGTCGGGCTGTCCCTCGATAGGACGGTTGTATCCCTGCGGCGTCTGGTTGGGC
>CAZNQT010000252.1:1318-7198 GCA_964574885.1 uncultured Pirellulales bacterium | reverse complement strand
ACTTTCTTCTTTAGCAACTGTGCCCAAGTGCCGATAATATCTAACAATAGCGGGGAAAATGTGTATCCCCGAAACCGAATTTGACGTAAGTGTTTTATTTGTAATACTTTATAGGATTTTACTTCCGCTCTATGGCTGTGGATACGCAAGACAATCAGACCACCGACGAAACCCAACAAATCCCGCAATCCCCGGATCAAACCGATTCCGAACTACAGGATCAGCCGTCCACCGAGGTCCCGGCAGAGGATCAATCGGTAGATTCCGAGATAAATGATGAAAATATAAGTACTTACAATTCAAACCAACCTGAATCCGATCTCATCGAAACCAACGATAAATCGCAGAATCTTGAACGAATCCTCAATATGAAGGTCCCGATCATTGTCCGGATTGCCAATAAGAATATGAAGGTCGGCGAAGTCATGAAACTGAATATCGGGACCGTGATTCAATTCGACCAGGATGCCTATCAACATATCGACCTTTTGGTCAATAACGAAATCGTCGGACTGGGCCAACCGGTGAAAATTGGTGAGAATTTCGGCCTCAAAATTACGCAACTGGGCGATATCACCCACACGATCAAGAGTCTCGGTCAAGCCTCCGATTCGGAGAACTTCTAAGTACCCACCCACATTCCATTTTGGCCTAACTATTTATTATCACAGGATTTATATGACTGTTTGCTCGATTGTGGGCCCAATACGAATTCCATAAAAGGCTGTGCCGATTCCCGAAACGACTTGCGGGGCACATAGACCGTTTCCCATTTGGAACTCCGCGGCTTCATCCGCCGTCGATATTCACATAACTCTATGACCCAAAAGGAGTAATCGCGTCCCTGGAAGCGAAACACATCGTCAAACAATCCCGGCTGCATATATTCCATGGAAAATGGGTTTGTTTTGTAATTTTGGTATGGAGCAGAGGGGGGTATGAGATTTTGGGGCGGATTTGCGGCGGGAGAGGCCTCGAATTCATACTGATTTGGTAGGTTATCGGTGAGCCAATAGGCGAATATGAAGGCGGCGAGGTATTCGGAGCCAAAGACCTGTTCCCAGGCTTGCAGGCCGGCGACGTCGTCGCGGGAGGTCCAGGTTTCGGCGCCTCGTCCGCGGAGGAAGGATCGGGAGGCGACCTTGCGGCCTTTGACGTCGGCGAGGATCTTGGGGCCCTGACGGGGGTAGAGGATGAAATCGAAGCTCTTGATCTTGGCGCCGGCGAAGACGGCCTTTTTCGCCTGGTCCACGGCAACGTAGGGGATCTGTCGCTGTTGCAGGCAGCTCTCAAAGGCTCGTTCGTAATGGGCGCCTCTTCTGGGCATGATGTATCCAGTTTAACTTCGATTGTCTAATTTGTCATTTTTGTTCATTATAGTCACAGGGGACACAGAGGTCACAGAGAAAATTAGGGTATAGGGGCTAGGGTCTGGGGTTTAGGGTACAGACGGGTTTCAGGTTGGAGGGTAAATGGGTAGATGAGGGAAATGAGTGCTCAGGGCTCAGTTCTCAGTGCTCAGGGAGAGAAAATAGCGTATAGCGTATAGCGTAGAGCGGATAGGATTAGGAAAAGTTTACGGTTTACGGGATGAAAAGGCGTGAAGGGTGAGAAGAGTTCACAGTTCACGGTTCACAGTAAGAAAGTAAATGGGTAAATGAGTAAATGGGTAGATGGGTAGATGAGGAGTTTACGGTTTACAGTTTACGATTTACGGAGAAGAGGAGAGATTCTTCGCTACGCTCAGAATGACACAGAGTCGGGATTGGGGCGGTTGTAGGTTTACGAAATTATGGGGAGGGGGGATTGAGGGCGGCTTGGATTTTGGCGATGAGGTTTTAGGTTTGTTGGATATCGTCGGCGGCGCTTTGGCCATAGCGTTGGAAGTTTTTCAGGGCGGCTTGGGCGTAGTCGAGGGCGTCGTGGAAACGCTGGGCATCATAAAGGGCGGCGGCGATCTTGAAACGGGTAGTTCCAGTGTGGTATATATCCCCTTCATTTTCAAACAAACGTATGGCTTCACGGTAATGGTTCAGGGCACGGTCGAGATTGCCGGTATTATCAAAAATAATTCCAATCTGTTGATGGGAAACAGCCAAGTCGTGGACGGCGTTCTCGGGTCTCATGTCAAGGGCCTGGAGGGAGAGATGCAAGGATTCATGGAAGTGTTTGACGATGTCCGATTCGGATTTATGATCATTACGAGCTTCTTTGAAACGTTCCCAAGCGACAAAACCCAGTTGACTCAGACATCGGGATTTACCTAATTGATCAATTTTATCGCATAGATCCAGACTATATTGGTAAAACTTTTCTGCTAAGTCGAAATCACGTATCTCGGTGATGTCTTTGTATGCGTTACCAAGGTTAAAGGCGCAGATGGCGGCAGCGGATTTATCGTTGATTCGTTCGGCCAGATTAAGGGATTCGGTGTAATAATCCACGCATTGGGATTGATTCTTCTCACGCTGGATTTGAGCAAGTTCATGCAGGGATACCGCAAGAGAGCGGATATCATTTCTTTCGGAAGGATTTAGGTTTTCCGGCGATGTAATAAGAACTTTCTGGGCACGTTGGCGGTCGAAATCGACGAGAAGTCTCTGTAGTTTTTCGGCTTGAGGCCAATTGCGTTTTTGTCGGACAATTCGGACACGGTACTGGGTGACGATACTCCAGTTATCTTCGCGGCTGTTGAGGGGGCCTTGGGTGGCGGGATCGACGAAGTCGGGGACGATTTCGTTGACGAGCTTTTGCCATTCGGCATTGCGGCCAATGTGGCAATAGAGTTGATCGATGCTCTGCATAGTACAAATTACCAATGCCCACCATTGGTTTTGGCGGGCGAGATGACGGGCGTGGAGGAGGTTTTTTTCTTCGGCGGTGAGGGCAAGGATGACATCGCGGTTGCCGGATACATATTTGCGCCAATAGTAATTACCCAAATAGCCAATGGCTTTGGTAAAGGCGCGGGCGGCGTGGAGGGCGGTGGTCTGGTCTTCGGATTCGACGGGATAATTTTCATGGAAGAGATTCTGGAAGAACCAGGGCAGGGCGGGGTGGATGAAGTAGTAACCTTTACCGTAGGGCGTGAGGAGTCCAATTTCGGCGACGCGGTCGAGGAGGGGGATCAGGTCCGTATGAGACATTCCTTTTAATTCGGGTAAGGACCAGTCGGCTTTTTCATGACCCATTGCTTGTAAGATATTTACATCGATGGAACCCTGGAAGAAGTGGAGGAGGGCGAGGATTTTGCGTTCGCTGTCGTTGAAGGTATGGAGGAAGCCATAGTTGAGAGAGGCGGCGAGGGATTGGGAGCGGCCTTCGGAGTCTTCATCGGCGAAATCGGCCTGGCCGGTACGGAGGTCAGAAACGAAGGATACGATTTGATCTTGGGTGGTAAGCTTATCGCGGAGGGCCTGATTGACGAGGACGGTGAGGGTGAGGGGATTACCGCGAGTGAACTCGAGGAGGGGTCGCCAGTCTTCGACGTCGGTGAGGCGGCGCTGGTGTTTTTCGGCGAGGGCGCGGGCGAGGAGGACGCGGTCGGTCATGGGCATAGGCGGTACGGGGATACGGGCGGGTAGATTGCCGAGCCAATCCCGTTCAGCGCGGCGGGAGGTGAGGAGGAATTTGGCCCGGGTTTGGGCGGCGTCGCGGAGGAAGTCGAGTAGTTCCTGCTGTTCGTCTTTTGACCAGGGGGTGTCGGAACCTTTGGGGAAGCCGGTAACGGGTTCGATATTGTCCCAGACCCAGAGGACGGGGATTTTATTGAGCAATTGAAGAGCGAGGGCTTTTCGTTGGTTCGTGTCGATGATGGCAGACCAGTTGATGCCGGATTGTTCGAGGATGGGAGCGAAGATTTGGCCAAAGTGAGCCAGAACGGTGGAAAGCGGGGTATATTGTTCAAATTTATTGAAGAGAACGATGCCGTTGGGGAGGCCGCCGGTGATGGAGTACCAGCGAGCGAACTCGGAGGCGGCGGCGGTTTTACCGCTGCCGGCGTAGGCGTGGAGGAGGACGACGGGTTGGGAATCGAAGGCGCGGTCGAGGGCGAGTAGGGTTTCGTCGCGGCCAATGAAGCCGGTGTCGGGCGGTCGGGGTAGATCGGGATCGAGATTGCCGGGATCGATGGGGATTTTTTCGAGGGTAAATTTCGGTTTTTTCCGGCTTGAAGAGCGGCACAATTGAAGGGGCGAGGATTCATAGACGATCGGCAGGGTCCAATCCTGGAGGGAGTAATTTTCGAAGATGAAGTCTCGGGTGGGATCGTTGAACAAATGTTGTCTGCCGAGAGCGGCGGCGTGGCCGGTGGTTAGGCCGCGGGCGACGGCCTCATAGAATTCTTTAAGAAAGCGGACACCCGTCGCGACGTACACGCTATAGCGCATGGCGATGACCGAGGGTACACCTTGATCGATAACTTCCTGGGCGAGTGTGCCATAAGCGCGGGTAAGGGCATGGGAATCTCCGGCGTCGGTAGCGGGCGCGGTGCGCAGGTCGGCGTGGGCAGAGCGGCAGGCGTTGAGGATGAGCAGGGGTACTTTATTTTGGGCCAGGATACGTCCGAGAGCGGGGCCGTCGATGAATTGTTGATCGTCGGGTATATTTGGATTTTCAAAGAGGAGATAGCCATGCGGTCCGTCTCGGGGCGTCGAAATGAGGTTAGTACGGTCCATCTTAAGCTTTTTGACATCGAGCCAACCCCCGTGGCCGTCGAAATGGACGACATGATAGGATCGGTTTTCATCCCGAGCTATTTCGAGAGTGTGACTTAATTGGGCAAAGGTGGGAGGTCGAAGTACATCCAACTGGTAGGTTTGACGGGATTGGGGATCTATGCCTTTCAAAATGGTCATAGCATCCGAGCGAAACGGGAGCGGATCTTTAGCAGGCCTGCAGATGACGAGCAGTATGCGGATGGGGGGATGGGTAGTTTTGGGTTTGGCGACGGGCTGAGAGGGATTGGTATGGATGCGGACAAAGGCGTGGGCGCGGAGGGCAAGAGGTACGTCGTTGTCGGGATCGCGGATTAGTTCCCAGGGGATATCGACGGCGCCGGCGACGGAGGTGGTGATTTCGATGCGGGTGTCGTTGAATTGTTCCTGGATGCGGGCCCAGATTTTGAGGGCGTCGGCGGAGCTAAATACGTTTTGGAAAAGTTCTTTGCCGATGTCGGCGATTTCGGCTTCGACACGAGCGGCGACGGCGGGGGCGGGGTCATGGGGATATTGGAGGAAATCTTCGAGGTACCAGCGGAAGCGTTCCTGCTGTTCGTCGGAGAGGGAGAAGGCGAAGTCGGAATCGGCGGTCTGGTCGTTATGGCCGGGGATTTGGAGCAGAATATGGACGTGGAAGGTTCCCGGTTGGGGTGAGGTTTGGGTCAGTCGAAGTACGTTCATGAGACACCTTATTTCGCCTGGTACCTTCACGCCGACCAGCCCCAAGCTCGCAGACTCGCTTGAGGCTGCCACTCAACACAGCCGAGGGCGGCTGTGCCACATTTGCCATCCACCTCGCGGATTCGGTGGTTGCCACCCGGTAGAAAAATATAAAATTAAAAATAAACAATGAGAAATGTAAAATGCAGATAAACATGCTCACGCGAGCGTGAGCATGGCACCCGGCCACCCGTTGATAAAAAACCGAAATTCTAAACTCGAAATCCGAAACAAACTCCAATTTTCAAAGGTACAAAACAGATACTGTGCCACATCTGCCATCCACCTTGTGGGCCAGAGGTGGGATTTAAAGAGTGGCCACAAGGGATCGGGCCAACAATTTAATACCTGGTAGGCACAGCCTACCCTACGCAGCCAAATAAACGATACCTTCACGCCGACCAGCCCCAAGCTCGCAGACTCGCTTGAGGCTGCCACTCAA
>CAZNQT010000252.1:0-1218 GCA_964574885.1 uncultured Pirellulales bacterium | reverse complement strand
AGAAATGTAAAATGCAGATAAACATGCTCACGCGAGCGTGAGCATGGCACCCGGCACGTGTGCGAGTGTAAGGCGGTTTCGACCACGGACAAACTATCGTTTGTCCGTGCCACCCGATCAGTAACACAGGGTGTTCATCCCCCTCTTGCCAGAGGGGGCTTTCAACGCGTGGGGCAAGGCCCCACCCTACCAGTTAACGAGATGAATATTCGCGCCCCGGTTGGCGGGGGGGGGTTGCGGGCGGGGCGGTGGTTCAAAACGGTTACTTTTTTTGGTTGGATTCCTTTTTTTTGTCCGTTTTCTCGGTTTTTGGTTTGGCGGGCTTATCCAGGGCTTTTAACTGATCGGTCAACTTCTTCAGTTCTTTATTTGCCTCGGTGATATCCTGCTTAATCTTCATCTGCTGTCGGCGCAGTTCGAAATCGCGTCGATTCACGTTGGGCACTACCTGGACTTCCAGGTCGATTTTTTTTTGTTTCAGGTCCAGGATTTTCCACTGCAAGTCGAGTTTTTGTTTTTCCGAGTCCTCCAGTTTCGGATCAATCTGTTTGCGTTCGATGTCGATCTTCTTTCGTTCGAGGGCCAGTTTTTGCCACTCGGCGTCCAATTGCTTACGCGATTGGTCGAGATTGGCCCACTCGCCGTCGAGCTGCTGCCACGCCATCTGTAACTGCATGCGATCCGGTTGACCCTGGCCCCAATCTAACTGACGGTTGCCTCGCCGGTTGGGGCCCCAATCCCTTCGATCTCCTGCGCGATCCCTCTGCATCCTGCGGAACTCCATCATGCGTCGGAATTGTTCCTCGCGAGCTCTGTCGCCGGCGTCGGGAGCGTCGCGGCCCTCGGCGGGGCCTTCCCTGTCGATCCCCGGATCCCGGTCCGCGGCCCTAGCCTGGATATTCAAAACATAGCTAATGGTACACCAACCTATAAGGAATATTGCCGAAGAAACGACAACGGGCAGGAATCGCTTTTTCGCTATCGCTTTTGACATGATACACCTTCTCTTTCCGGTTGGACGAAAATACGTCCTGGCCAAAATTCAAACAGACATGCGGGCCGGCGCCCGATCTTCCATTATCCGGTCGGGGCGTAACCTAACGCCTATTCCAATCATAACACGGTAATTCATCCAAAGCAAGAGAATCTTGGCAGGGGATGGTTAATACAGGGGGCTTTAAAGGGCGACCACATAGGGGCGCCCCTACGGTATTGATA
>CAZNQT010000251.1:0-7208 GCA_964574885.1 uncultured Pirellulales bacterium | reverse complement strand
CTTCCGCACTGTCCCCTGGGACGCTCGCACCGATGCCGACTGGGCCTGCCACGCCGACGGCGCAGCCGCCGTCATTAACCTCGCCGGCGAGAACCTAACCACCGGCCGCTGGTCCTACCAGAAGAAGCAATCCATCCTCCAAAGCCGCCTCGACGCCGCCCATACCGTCGGCCAGGTAATACAAAAATTACAAAACAAACCCAATTTCGTCATACAGGCTTGCGCCATAGGGATTTACGGCGAGCGGGGGGAGGCGGAACGGACGGAGCAATCGGGATCGGGGGCGGGATTTCTAGCGGAGGTATGCCGACAGTGGGAGCAGGCGGCACAGGGGATTAGGGAACTGGGAGTGAGGTTGGCGGTGCTGCGGCTGGGGATGGTGCTGGGCGCGGGAGGCGGGGCGCTGGGGCAAATGGCGCCGATGTTTCGGAGGTTCCTGGGGGGTAAAATCGGCAGCGGTCGGCAGTGGATTTCGTGGATTCATATCGAGGATATGGTCGGGATTGTCAGGTTTTTGCTCGAAAGGACGAATATGGAAGGGGCGATCAATGTGACATCGCCGCAGCCTGTGAGGAATGAGGAGTTCGTACGTACCCTGGGCGAAGCGCTCCATCGGCCGTCGGCGTTCAAGATACCGGGGTTGGCGTTGAAACTATTGAAGGGCGAGATGGCCCAGGAATTATTGTTGAGCAGCCAGAAGGTGTTGCCCAAGCGTCTGCTAGAGGCGGGGTATTCATTCCGCTACGCCGATTTGGAATCTGCATTAAAGGATATATTAGATGAAGAATAATAGCAAACTATGGATTACGGCAAGTATGGTTTTGGCGATATGGAGTTATGCTGACGCAAATACCGACAGCAGTGCTAGTTCGAGGCACGACTCCTACTTCAAGATTCAGGTTGTGGACGCGGAGACGGGTCGCGGGGTACCGCTGGTGCAGTTGGAGACGACCAACCTGATCCAGCTGATTACGGACAGTAACGGGATCGTCGCGTTTTACGAACCGGGATTGATGGGGCAGAAGGTATATTTTCATATCAAGAGTCATGGGTATGAGTATCCAATAGACGGTTTCGGCAACCGGGGGAAGGCCTTCGAAATCACACCGGGCGGATCGGCGACCGTGAAGCTGAAACGAATGAATATTGCGGAGCGGCTCTACCGGGTGACGGGGCAAGGGATCTATCGAGACAGTCTTATGACGGATCAGGCGGCGCCGTTAAAGAATCCAGCGATCAACGGGCTGGTGATGGGTCAGGATTCGGTGCAAACCTGTTTTTATCGCGACCGGTTATACTGGTTCTGGGGGGATACGGCGCGCCCGTCGTATCCGCTGGGTCATTTTGCGACGGCGGGCGCGGTTTCGCGGTTACCAGGGCAGGGAGGTCTTGCTCCCGACGTGGGAGTGGACCTGGAATACTTTGTGGATAAGACGGGCTTCAGTAAAAAGATGTTTCCCCTGCCCGAGCGGGGTCTGGTCTGGATCGACGGGGTGCTCACGGCGACCGATCCATCGGGCCGGACCCGATTGCTTTGCATGTATGATCGATTACTCAGTATGGAAGAGATAAAAGAGCGCGGGATCGGAATCTATAATGACAAGACAGAAACCTTCGAGCGGTTAGTGCAGAGCGGACCGGATTTTCTGGCCTATCACAGCGTGGGGCATCCGATTTCGATCCGGGTAGCGAACGATTCTTATTACTATTTTGCAACGCCGTTTCCGGTAGCGGCGCGCCTACGGGTGAAAGCAACATGGGATCATATTATCGATCCGGGTCAGTACGAGGTTTTCACGACCCTGCAATATCGGGAAAAACGAAATTCGTTCTCCCCCCATAGGTATATACAAGGGGAAACGCCCTATCGGTGGGTACGAACCCAGGAATTGTTGCCGGATGAATCGCATAAGGCGGACTTGATTAAAGCGTTAGAAGAAGAGAAAAAAGGCGATACAAATCTCTACGATATCGAGACGGGCCAAGCCGTGATGCGGCACGGGGGGACGATCTATTGGAATACGTATCGGCGGAAATGGATTATGATAATGGTGCAGACCTTCGGCAAACCATCTTTTCTGGGGGAAGTGTGGTACGCGGAGGGGGATACCCCCCTGGGACCGTGGGGTTATGCGCGGCGGATTGTGACACACGATAAATATTCGTTTTATAATCCGAAGCATCATCCGTACTTCGATCAGGAAAACGGTCGGGTGATCTATTTTGAGGGTACGTACTCGCACACGTTTTCCGGCAGCAAGGAGACCGCCACGAGTTATTATGATTATAACCAGATCATGTATCGGCTGAATCTGGGAGATGAGCGACTTTATTTACCGTCACCCGTTTATCAGGTACGCAGCCGGAAGGGAGAATTTGATTATCAATTAGGAGAGGAAATCGTCCGGCAAGAGCTTGCGGCGCAAATCAAAGAGGTCCCTTTTTTTGCCATGCCGCCGGATCGTACGTATAAAGGACTTATCCCCATCTATGCTCAACCCATAAAGGCGGGCGACAGGGAGGTTATTACCCTGCGAGCGAAACCGACCTCCCCCTCTTTGAAGCCTATCTTTTACGCTTTGCCGGTAAGCGGCAAGACTACCAATTCTATGATTGTTCCGCTGTATGAATATCGCAGTACCAAAACCGGAAGCCGGTTATACTCTACGGAGGAAAATCTGCCACAAGAGGGGTGGGAACGAGTAGAGGAACCTCTAAGTCGGGTCTGGAAGAATCCGTATGCGAAGAAGCGGATGTATGATTGGCAGGCGAAGGCTGCGGAAGCAAAGAAACATATAAAATGAGAAATAAGCAATGGAAATTTATTAGTGATTAGTGATTAGTGGATAGGGAAGAAAATCAAAGATTAAAAATTAAAGAGAAAAATTACAGATCAAAATTCAAAATTAGTTTACAGTTCACGGTTCGCGGAAAGAAAGTAAATGGGTAGATGAGTAGATGGGTAAATGGGTTGAAGAAGGCCACAGTTTTCAGTGCACAGTTGCCAGCAAGAGTAGATTCTTCGCTTCGCTCAGAATGATGTAAAATTGGATAGTTGTGAGTCGTTCATGATTGGCATATAATACCCCGACATCCACTTATAAAATAGAGGAAAGGGATTATGATGCGGATTCAGGTAAGACTGGCATTGGGAATACTCATCGGAATTGGAATTGTGCATAGCGTCCAGGAGAGTAAGGCTAATGCACTGGAGGGTATTAGTAAAAAAGTGATTAAGCTGGCGATACCAAGTCCGCAGGATTCGGCGGGCGGTGTGATCGCGGCGGATGTGAATGACGACGGGGCGATGGATTTTCTCGTGACGGTTCCGGGGCATCTGGCGGTTTATAGCCAAGAGGGGAAAAAACTGTGGATCCAGAAGACGGATATCGTCGTAGGGTGCCAGAGTGAAAGCCAGGGTCTGCCGGGTCACAACGGGCCGGGCGTGGCGGCAGCGGACGTGGATGGGGACGGGCATTGTGAGGTCGTGTTCCTGACCAAAGATTCAACGGTGCATATTGTCGAGGGTCGTACGGGACGAGAGAAGTATAAGGCCAAACCCAGATTACCGAAAGGCGTCACCCGTTGGGAGCTGGCGATGCCATGCGATCTACGGGGTACGGGAGGCGAGCGGGATATTTTACTACAGGCCACGAACGCTCAAGGGTATCGGATGGGAAAATATCTGACGGCTTACAATATAAAAAAGATGATTGCAGGTGGGAAACCGCTCTGGCAGACGGATAAATTTCTGAGTTGTGCACATAACGGGGCGCGGATCGCGGATTTAAATGGCGACGGCAAAGATGAAATTCTGGGAGCGACGTTGTTCAGTGCGGACGGTAAGCAGATCACGAGGGCGGTCGGCACCAGGTGGCACATAGACAGCGTATTCGTGGCGGATGTACGGCCGGAGATCGCGGGCCTGGAAGTCGTGCTGTTGGAAGAAGGCGCCAATCAAGTTCAGTTACTTGGGCTGGGGGGCCCGATCTGGCGGGTGCACTGCCGTCATCAGGAACCGCAGAATGCGGCGCTGGGACGATTTAAGGCGGGGAGCGAGGAGATCTTCATCTGGTGTCGTTCACGATACAACGAACATCAAAAACCGTTTGTGTTCGATTCGCACGGAAAGATGGTATTTGAGTATAAGATGGATGACGTGGCGCCGAAAGGCTGGACGGCAAGCGGAGTGGAGATCATTTACTGTATCGACTGGACGGGAAAACGGCAGCAATTGGCCTGTGCGACGGAACGACATACGAGCGGGGACGTGTGCCTATTCGAACCGCTGACGGGAAAGTTTGTACTGCGCATACCGGAAAAGGCGGATCGACTATACGTGGCGGACGTGCGGGGGGATTGGCGGGAGGAGATAATCGTCTTAAACGGCAGTGAACTTCATATCTATGAAAATGAGGCTAAGAATCCTCGTCCTCATCAGAAACGATTGTGGTCAGATCGTAACTATCGACGGATGAAACAGTATTATAATTATTATTCGCCGTAAGATGCGAATCCTACTGCACCACAAGATAAATGACGAATAACGAAATTCGAATGACGAATCAATGACGAAAAGCGAATGACGAATAAAGAGAATAGCTACACTACGCGTGGGTATGGCAGTCGGCTCTCGGGAAAATCCCGCCTCAAGCTCGAAGACTCGCTTGGGGCTGCCACCCAGTCGTAGAGATGTAGCATATAAATAAACCTTGCATTGATCTCCATTTCTGCTTATACTATACCGATAAGGAGTGAGATAGAAGACCATTGCCTGTAACCTTACTATTATCGAACCTATAAGTGAGAGCATAAGCTTGCGGCGCGCACGGATAATGAATCACGAGCATAAAAAACAGAGAAATCCATTCGGGCAATTTGTTCTGTCCGGATTGTTGGGTTTGTTGAGCCTGCTGGTTGGAGCTGATACCGGGCGGGCTCAGATAACCATCGACGGGGTGAGCGACAAGCAGGTGTATGCCGATAGTGTTTCCATTACGGTGTATTCCGAGGCCGGCTATGATTATACGGTGGAATTGAACGGCGAACCCATAGCGACGGACGTTGCCATCGAAGTCACGGCGCCGGACTATTACGAGTTATACGTATATCGACGCGAGCAGAGTTCCGGAACGGAGGAAAGCAAACTGGTGCAGTTTATCGTGCGGGCCAGCGAACGGGGAAATACGGAGTGGGGTTTGCCCGTCTGGACCCCGTATCCGTCGATCGCTTCGGCAGCGTCGGAGTTCGCCGGCGCCCAGTTGCAGATCGTGATGCCAGCGACCTATCCGCCGGGTCTGGAGATTCCCGTCATTGCCCGCGTGGAGGATGCGTCCGGCAAACGGATCGGCGTCAACGGTATGATTACAGCACCGGAGTTTTCCGATCAACCGGTACAACTACGGCGCGGGGTGGGGTACGTTTTTTTACCGGCAGCCACGCAAGCGGGCAGCCTTTCCTACACGGCGGAAATCCAAACGCTGCAAACTCCCAAGCAGATTACGATCGAAAGTACGACAAGCTGGCAGACGGCGTCCAGCGATATCACTAGTTCAACCGACTGGGGCGAAGACGCCCGAATTCACATCAGCGGCGTCGGTGGGGATCTATTGACGATTGCCTCCGGCGTTACCTTGACCATCGGAGCCGGCAGTGTAATCCTGGTTGATCCAGATATAGAAATTGCAGTAGCAGGAACCATTGTCGTTAACGGAACCGGGGAACGACCGGTCGTTTTCACCTGCCCGGACCGGAATATACCCTGGGGCGGTTTTCTGTTTGAGTCGAGCCAGTCAGCAGGAGAATTTCACGGGGCAATTTTCACCGCCAGCGGCGCCGATCCGGACTGGTTCGATAACAATCCGGGGCACGGCCACAGTCACCGCCAGGAACAGTGTTTATTTTATCTATCCAACGGGGCGCACGTAACTCTGACGGATAGTTACGCGATAGAGAATCACGGGCAGTTGGGACACGGGGAGAGTTCATATTTGAGCATGACCGGCTGTCTGGTGCAAAAATTCATCACCGCCGGTCAGTATAACGGCGGCGCGGTTATTTTGGATGATAGCGCCCTGCTCGAGTTTCCGTCGGCGACGGCGTCTTTTGTGGATGGGGATAACGATGTATTTTACCTGACCGGCGGCGCCCACGCGTTGACCGACTGCCTTCTAGGTTGGTGCCTGGATGACGGGGTCGATGCGGGCGACGGGGCAACGGGATCGGTGACAGTAACGCGCTGTTGGTTTGAATCGATCTATCATGAGGCGATGGCATGGTCCTCCGGTCCGCGGGATGCCGATGTCCGAGACAGCGTGGTCTTAAATTGCGGTCAAGGCATCGAATGCGGCTACGGCGATCCGGACGTGGATGCCGATCACTGCTTATGCACGACGAATGTGGTCGGCGCCCGCTTTGGCGATAATTACGACTGGACCTATAATGGATTCCTGAAAGTGAGCAACTCCCTGCTATTATACAATGTACGGGACGTGTGGGGTCGAGCCTGGGACAACTGGACCGTGCATTTGAGCCAAATGGATATTCAAGAGAATACCTTGAGCGTGCCGAATGCCAACTACCCCAACAATGAGATCTGGGACCCTCTAAGCGATCCCAATCAGCGGAATGAGTTGGCGGCGTTTCTTCCCACGCCCGCCGATACGGTAGGGCTGGGATTGGCGGTACTGAAGGATACGTTTACTCTGGACGAACTTTCGACCAAGATTCCCGTTCGACTGAGTACGTTCACCACTCAATTCGTATCCGTGGATTACACTATTTATACCGAGCGCGGTTTGTATGATCACGGCACGCTGCAATTTATACCCGGACAAACCATACAGCTAATTGAGTTTGCCCCTCCCCCACCGGAGGAACTGCGTGAGGTTCGTATCCTCCTGAGCAATCCGGTCCATGCGGAGTTAACCGGTTATCGACAGTTGATCTTCAGCAAGCCGTACGAAATCGTGGAACCGCTCATCCGCCAGGGAGATGATTGGCATTATTTCAAAGGGACGCAGGAACCTCGGACCAACTGGAATCAACTGGGATTCATTCCCGATCCCAACTGGCTGATCGGTCCCACAGGGATAGGGTACGAAACCAGTTCGGGTTATGAAGCGTGCCTGGCTACAAATTTAACGGACATGCGGAACCATTATATCAGCGTTTATGCCCGCCGGGAGTTTTTCATCGCGGAACCATCG